>CAJBVC010000279.1 GCA_903958915.1 uncultured beta proteobacterium | reverse complement strand
TCACCACGCGTGCAATGCGTCGTCCGGGAAGCTGCCACTCTTGACGGCAGCTACATAGGCTTCCAGTGCACCACGAATACTGTTGGACTCGAGCATGAAATTGCGCACAAACTTGGGATTTTTCCCCAGGTTGACGCCCAGCATGTCATGCAGTACCAGCACCTGACCGGCCGTACCTTTGCCAGCGCCAATGCCAATGGTCGCGCAGTGCTGCAGCTCTGCGGTGAGTTCACTCGACAACTGGGCGGGTACCATCTCCAGCACCAGCATCGAAGCACCGGCATCCTGTAATTCGTGGGCCTGGCGCTTGAGCGTTTCGGCGCTGGCGGTGGTCTTGCCCTGTACCCGGTAGCCGCCCAGTGCATGGACCGTCTGGGGCGTGAGCCCCAGATGGGCGCAGACCGGAATACCGCGCTCCACCAGAAAGCGCACCGTCTCGGTGGTCCAGCCGCCGCCTTCGAGTTTGACCATGTGGGCACCCGCCTGCATCAGCACCGAGGCACTGCGCACGGCCTGCTCGCGTGACTCCTGGTAGGTGCTAAAGGGCATGTCGCCAATCAGCCAGGCCGTGCCCTGAGCCCGGCGCAGCCCGCGTGCGACCGATTCGGTGTGGTAACGCATGTCTTCCAGCGTCACGCCCACGGTGCTGTGCAGGCCGCGGCACACCATGCCCAGCGAGTCGCCAACAAGGATGCACTCAATGCCCGCGGCATCGGCTACTGCCGCGAAGGTGGCATCGTAGGCGGTCACCATGGCGATCTTCTCGCCGCGGCTGTGCATCTCCAGTAGTCGCGGCAGGCTGATCGGTTTGCGCGTTGCCATCGGCGACGCCGGCGGCAGCGTGCCGTAGGGTGAGGCCGAGGTATTGTTGCCAGCGTCTTGCACCATGGGTCGCCTTCCAGAAGTAAAAAGGGTTGCGTGAACGGCCCGAATACTAACCGTTTACAGTAGCTTCATCTTCCTGGCAGCAATGCGCAGCTCCTCGCGGAAGTTCGGGTGGGCAATGGCAATCAACGCTTCGCAGCGTTGGTGGGCCGATTTGCCGCGCAACTGGGCCACACCAAATTCAGTCACCACGTAGTTGATATCGTTCTTGGTGGTGCTGACATGGGTGCCTGGCGACAGCCAGGGCACGATGCGCGAAATGGTGTCGTTCTTGGCGGTGGAGGGCAGCACGATGAACGCTTTGCCGCCTCTGGAACGATTCGCGGCGCGCACAAAATCGGTCTGGCCGCCGGTGCCGGAGTAGGGAAGGAAACCCAGGCTCTCGGAGCCACATTGACCCAGAAAGTCGATCTGCATGGTGGCGTTGACGGCGTGCAGGTTGTCGTTCTGGCCCGCGATGTAGGGGTCGTTGGTCAGGCTGACCGGGTGCATTTCCAGGGCTTGGTTGCGGTGCAGGAACTGGTACAGCTTCCTGGAGCCCAGCGCAAAGGTGGCCACCATCTTGCCCGGCATGAAATTCTTGCGTGCATTGGTGACGGCGCCGGCCTCGACCAGCGTCATGATGCCGTCTCCCACCATCTCGGTGTGCACACCGAGGTCGCGCTTGTGCGTGAGTTGCATCACCACCGCGTCGGGAATGCCGCCATAGCCGATCTGCAGCGTCGCACCATCCGGGATCATGTCCGCGACATACTTGCCGATGGCCTCCTGCACCGGACCGATCTTGGGCAGGCCCACCTCAAAAATAGGGTCGGCGCTCTCGGTGACGGCGGTCACATGCGAAACATGGATGTGACAGTCGCCATTGGCAAACGGCACGTTGGGGTTGACCTCCAGCACGATGGCACGCGCCTTTGCGATCGCCGCCATGGTGTAGTCCGGGGCCAGCGAGAGTGAAAAGTAGCCGTGTTCGTCCATCGGCGAGGCCATGCTGAACACCACGTCGGCAGGTATCTGCTGGCGCTGCAGCAGTTCCGGAATTTCGGAAAAATTGGCCGGGATGAAATCGGTCCAGCCCTCCAGGCCCCCAGGGCGCGAGGTGCCGCTGAAAAAATAGGCCAGGTGGCGCACATGGTCGACTGTCTCTGCGTCGAAGTAGTCAAACTTGCGCATCGGCAGAATTTGGCAGATGCGCACATCCCGAAAACTGCGGCGGGACTCGGACAGCGCGGTCAAGAGGGCCGGGGGTTCGCCGACTCCGGTAGGTACCACGATGGTGTCGCCGTCCCGAACGATGCGAATCGCCTCCAGCGCGACACGTCGCTTCTGCTCGTATTGGCTTTGCATGGACATGGGATTTTCCGGTCAGGTGGGGGTGTAGGCCAGGCGCACGTAAATCGGCGCAAAAGCTTCGGCCTGGGTAATCTCGATCAGCGTTTCCTTGGCCAGTTCGAGCATGGCGATAAAGGTCACCACCAGTACCGGCGCGCCGCTGGCCGGATCAAACAAATCCTCAAATCCCACGAATTTGCGACCTTGCAGACGCTTGAGAACCATGCTCATGTGTTCGCGGACCGAGAGTTCTTCGCGGCTGATCTTGTGGTGCTGCACCAGCCTGGCGCGTTTCAGGATTTCGCGCCATGCGTCTGCCAGATCGGTCACATGCACGTCAGGAAAGCGGGGTTGCAGTGCCTGCTCGATAAACACTTCGGCCTTGAGAAAGTCGCGTCCAAACTGCGGGATCGCATTGAGCCGCGCCGCAGCCAGCTTCATTTGCTCGTACTCGATCAGGCGGCGCACCAGTTCGGCCCGCGGGTCTTCGGCTTCCTCACCGCCGGCTACCTTCTTGGGTGGCAGCAGCATGCGCGACTTGATCTCGATCAGCATCGCCGCCATCAGCAGGTACTCGGCCGCAAGTTCCAGATTGCGCTTGCGAATCTGCTCCACGTAAACCAGATACTGCCTGGTCACGCTGAGCATGGGAATGTCCAGAATGTTGAAATTCTGTTTGCGGATCAGGTACAGCAGCAGGTCCAGCGGTCCCTCAAAGGCTTCGAGAAATACTTCCAGGGCATCCGGCGGGATGTACAGGTCCTGGGGCATGGCAAACAGGGGCTCGCCATACAACCGGGCAACTGCCACATGGTCCACCACCTCGGGGCTGGCGGACATTGCAGACAGGGCAACCTCAGGCTGGCCGTCCAGCGGGGCAATCTGCGTCATGAAATTGCTATCAGAAAAGTAGCTGGTTACGCACTATCCATGGGCGCTACAGCCATATTTCATGCTTACTTGATGTCGGTCTGGTAGACGTAAGGTTTTTGCTCGACGCGCGCTTTGCGAAAGCCCATCCAGGCAGCGCGGTCCACAATTTTGTCCCACAGCAGGGCGCGCCCGACGGCCTGCTGTTCGACTAACTCGGGCCGCTTTGTTTTCAGTTCGTCAATGAACACGGTGGCGTCAGAACGGTAGTCGGGGCGGCGGAAAATGTGCATGGCAAAAAACCTTACTGCGAAGTGTTGACAGCATTTTAGCGGTTCGCACGGGCTGCGCCCTTACGGCGAGTGCCACCGCATCCTGTACGATGGCAGCTATGGCGTTCCCACAGTACCTTTCGATCGTGACTGTATGAACGTTTTTTTGCATCCGTCGTCGTGGCTGCATCTGGATTGGGTGCTGGTGGTGGTGGTGGCCTGGCTACTGATCGGCGTGCTGGGAGTGTTCGCGCTGCGGCGTTTTCGTATGGTCGCAACCATACTGTTCCCCGCTGGTGCCCTGGTGTCCCTGTTGCTGATGGTGGTGGCGCTCAGCGCCGCTTTCAGCGAGGTGCAAGTGGCGGTGCTGCCGCTGGGTTTGCCGCAGTTGCCATTTCACCTGCGCCTGGACAGCCTTTCATCCTTCTTCCTGCTCCTCATTGGTGGCGTTTCCGCCGGGGTCTCGATTTTCGCAGCCGGCTATTTTCGCCAGGGAGAGGGAACGCCGCCGGGGCTGATTTGTCTGGAATACCACGTGTTCCTGGCCAGCATTGCGATGGTGGTGCTGGCCGACGACGCCTATGTGTTTATGGTGGCGTGGGAGACCATGGCGTTTTCCTCGTTCTTCCTGGTCATGGCCAACCACCGCATTCCCGAGATTCGGCAGGCTGGCTACCTGTATGTACTGGTGGCGCATATTGGCGCTTTAGGCATCCTGCTGTGTTTCGGGTTGCTGCAGGCCAATACCGGCGACTACACCTTCGCCAACATGCGCTCGCAGCATCTCACACCCTTCTGGGGTTCGGTGGCGTTCGTGCTGGCGGTTTTCGGCTTTGGTGCCAAGGCCGGTCTATTGCCGTTGCATGCCTGGTTGCCCGAGGCGCATCCGGCTGCACCCTCACCATTCTCGGCACTGATGAGTGCGGTAATGCTGAAAATTGCGTTGTACGGCATCTTGCGGGTGGCCTTTGATCTGCTGCAAACACGCATCTGGTGGTGGGGCGTGCTGCTGATGGCGGTCGGCCTGGCCACTGCGCTGTTTGGCGTGGTGTTCTCCACCATCCAGGTCGAGATGAAGCGCTTGCTGGCCTATTCGTCGATTGAAAACATCGGGCTGATCTGCGCGGGTCTGGGGCTGTCGCTGCTTTTTTCGGCCTACTACATGCCTGCGCTCTCCGCCCTGGCTCTGACTGCCTCGCTGTACCACATGATGAGCCACGCGTTTTTCAAGAGCCTGCTTTTTTGCAGCACTGGCGCGGTGATGCATGCCACCGGCGAGCGCAGTCTGGGCAAACTCGGAGGATTGCTGCGTTTCATGCCCTGGGTTGCCTGGCCAACGCTGGTCGGCGCTCTGTCCTGCGCCGGATTGCCGCCCTTTGGCGGCTTCGTCGCCGAGTGGCTGCTGTTGCAGAGTTTCCTGTTTACCACCGGGTTTCCCAGCGCGACGCTGGACATGCTGGTGCCGGTCATGGCAGCGCTCATCGCGCTCATCGCTGCCCTGTCG
This sequence comes from uncultured beta proteobacterium, assembly GCA_903958915.1. Classification (GTDB taxonomy): domain Bacteria; phylum Pseudomonadota; class Gammaproteobacteria; order Burkholderiales; family Burkholderiaceae_C; genus Allorhodoferax. Next base: position 4,189 of record CAJBVC010000279.1, on the reverse strand, counting down.
GGTTTCACCATGGTCAAGTACTTCGGAGTGATCTTTCTGGGCCAGCCCCGTGAGGGCAAGTTGACCGCGGCCCATGATGCCGGCGCTTGGGAGCGCCTGGGCATGCTGTGGCTGGCGTTGGGCTGCGTTTTTCTGGGACTGTTTCCCAACCAGATGATTGCGCTGATCGAACCGGTCACCCAAAGCCTGGTGCACGCGGGTATGGCCCACACCGTGGCGGACCACGGCTGGCTGCTGGTGCCTATGCATGTCGATCGTGCCAGCTACGCGCCCGCCATCTTTCTTCTGGGTGTACTGGCCTGTGTGGGGCTTACGTTTGTGCTGGTGCGCAGGCTCTACCACGGGCGCTTGCGGCGCGGTCCGGCGTGGGATTGCGGCCATCCTTGGCAGACTGCGCGCATGCAGGACACGGCGGAAGGCTTTGGTCAACCGATTCGCCAGATTTTTGAGCCGTTCTTTCGCATTGAGCGGCATCTGCCCAGCGCATTTGATGCAAAGCCCAGCTACCGTGTAACTGCGCAAGACCCGTTGTGGTTCTGGCTGTACCTGCCGATTGCGCGGCTGGTGGAGCGCATCTCCAGGTTTGTAGGTTTGCTGCAGCAGGGCCGCATTGCGATCTACCTGATTTACAGTTTTGTGACTCTGGTCGTGGTGCTTCTGGTGGTGCAGCGATGAGCGCCCTGGGGGTACTTTCGCAACTGCTGGCGCTGGTGATGGCGCTGCTGCTGGCGCCCTTGCTGTCGGGCTGGGTCAACCAGTGGCGGCACTGGCTGCAAAACAAGTCGGCACCGGGCCTGTTGCAACCGTACCGGATGTTGCACAAGTTGTTCCACAAGGACTCGGTGATGGCAGAGCACGCCTCGCCACTGTTTCGCCTGGCACCGTATGTGATCTTCGGTTGCATGGCGCTGGCCAGTGCCATTGTTCCAACGCTGTCGACCGACCTGCCATTGTCGCCGGCGGCCGATGCGATTGCGTTGGTGGGTCTGTTTGCGCTGGCGCGCGTGTTCATCTCACTGGCAGCCATGGATGTGGGTACCGCCTTCGGTTCGCTGGGAGCACGGCGCGAGATGCTGGTCGGCTTTCTGGCCGAGCCGGCGTTGTTGATGGTGCTGTTCTGTGCTTCCATGATTTCGCGCTCCACGTCGCTCACCACCATGGTGGAGACATTGGCACACCGCGACCTGGCGATTTACCCCAGCCTGCTGCTGGCCGGGGTGGCATTTGTGATGGTGTCACTGGCCGAGAACGCACGCGTGCCGGTGGACAACCCCGATACGCACCTGGAACTGACCATGATCCACGAGGCGTTGATTCTGGAGTATTCGGCACGGCATCTGGCATTGCTGGAATGGGCTGCCAGCCTGAAGCTGTTCACCTATTCCTGCATCGGCCTGGCCCTGTTTTTTCCGTGGGGTGTGGCCGAAGCGAACGCACCCTTGGCGCTGTTGCTGGCGCTGCCGGTGCTGGTGCTCAAACTGGCACTGGGTGGCATCGTTCTGGCGTTGATCGAGACGGCCAGCGCCAAGATGCGGATCTTTCGGGTGCCCGAGTTTCTGGGTACCGCCTTTTTGCTGGCCGTGATCGGGCTGCTGGTGAATGTGCTCTTGGGGGTCGGATGAGCCATTACGCACCCCAGCTCATCAATCTGTCGGCCACGCTGATTCTGCTGCTGTCGTTTGCCATGATCTCGCAGCGGCGCATTGTGTCACTCATCCATTTGTTCACCATGCAAGGGGTGGTGCTGGTGGCGGCATCGTTCCTTCTGGGGTTTGTCACGCAGCAGCATGACCTGTACGTTTCAGGTGCGTTGACACTCGTTCTCAAGGTGTTCTTCATTCCCTGGATGCTGCACCGCCTGATTCGCCAACTCAATGTGCGCTGGGATGTGGAGACGCTGCTCAACATTCCCACCACCATGCTGATCGGCATAGGTCTCGTAATCTTTGCCTTCAGCCTGGTGTTGCCGATCTCGCGCCTGTCGCACTCGATTGCCAGCGGCTCACTGGGTATCGCGTTGGCCTGCGTGCTGCTGTCGTTCATGATGATGATCGTGCGCTCCAAGGCCATTCCGCAGGTGATTGGCTTCCTGTCCATGGAAAACGGCCTGATCTTTGCCGCCACCACCGTCACCAACGGCATGCCGATGATTGTGGAGTTTGGTATTGCTCTGGACGTGCTGGTGGCGGTCCTGATTCTGGGCGTGTTCATGTTCCAGATCCGGGAGAAGTTTGACAGTCTGGACATCCACAATCTGGAAAAACTCAAGGACGACGGCGCATGAGTCCCTTGGTCTTTGCGCTGGGTTGTCCGCTGCTGGGGGGCATGGTGTTGGCGCTGGTCGGGCACCGACCGGTGGCGCGTGATGTGAATGTCGTGTTCAGCCTGCTGACGTTGCTGGCAGCCTGCGCATTGACTGCGCAGGTCGTGCGCGATGGCCCCCAACTGGTGTGGGACATGCAGTTCTACGTCGACCCGCTCAACGTGTTTCTGGTGACCCTGACCGCTTTCGTGGGGCTCACCACCGCCATCTTCTCGCGGCCCTATATGCGGGTGGAGCAGGACCGCGGCAAGATGACCCCGGCACGCATGCGGCTGTACCACAGCATGTACCAGTTGTTCAGTTTCACCATGCTGCTGGCATTGACTACCAATAATCTTGGCATCATCTGGGTGGCTATGGAAGCCGCCACTCTGACCACGGTGCTGCTGGTCAGTGTGTACCGCACTTCGGCCAGTCTGGAGGCGGCGTGGAAATACTTCATCCTGTGCGGCGTGGGCATTGCCCAGGCGCTGTTTGGCACCATCCTTTTGTACATGGCAGCCGACCGGGTGCTCGGGTCTGAGCACGCCACGCTCCTGTGGACCAGTCTGGACGCCATCAAGGGCCAGCTCGACCCCAACATCATGACGCTGGCCTTTGTCTTTCTGCTGGTGGGCTACGGCACCAAGGTCGGCCTGGTGCCACTACACAGCTGGCTGCCCGATGCCCATGCGGAAGGGCCTACGCCGGTGTCTGCGGTGCTGTCCGGGTTGCTGCTCAATGTGGCGATGTACGCGCTGTTGCGCTGCAAGGTGCTGACCGACGGCGCACTCGAATCTGCCATTGCCGGGCAATTGATGATGGGTTTCGGCTTGCTGTCGGTGACCGTGGCGGCGTTCTTCCTGTCCAGGCAGAAGGATGTGAAGCGGATGTTCTCGTACTCCAGCATCGAGCACATGGGTCTGATCACCTTCGCCTTTGGCATGGGCTCTCCGCTGGCCAATTTTGCCGGTCTGCTGCACATGACGGTGCATTCGCTGGTGAAGTCCGCCATTTTCTTTGCCGTGGGCCACGCCACCCAGAAAGCGGGCACGCAGGTGATGGCCGATATTCGTGGGCTGATCAAGGTGAATCCGACCGTGGGCTGGGGTCTGATGGTGGGCACCATGGCCATTCTGGGCATGCCGCCGTTTGGCGTGTTTGCCAGCGAGTTCCTGATATTGACCACCGCCATGCGCGAGCAGCCCTGGGCGACGCCGTTCCTGTTTCTGGCGCTGGGCGTCGCATTTGCGTCGATGCTGGCGCGGGTGCTGCCCATGGTGTTTGGCGACACCATTCACAAACCGCTGGCGCATCCACCGGCCCTGGTTCCGGTGTTTGTGCACCTCGCGCTGGCTTTGATGCTGGGTCTGTACATTCCCCCCTATTTGAACGGATGGTATGTGCAGGCTGCTGCCATGCTGGGAGGCTAGCCGCATGAAGATTGCCGGACTGGACGTTGAATTTTCTGACCTGGCTGCGCCGGTACCGGTCTGGCATGGCAAGGTCACTGCGCCACAGTGGCTGGCCGCCGCCGACCTGGTGCGGGAGCAGGGCGGCCGCTTGCTGGCGCTGTGGGTCGGTTCTGCTATCAAAAAAGAAGCTGGTCACGAACACCCCACGGGCGCCAGGGCCATATTTGTTGCCTATGTCACGATCGATGGCGTGTTCTGGCTGGAGCTGCCCTTGGCCCCGCTGGACGGCGTGTGCAGCTACCCGGACCTTGCCTCGCACTTTCCTGCGGCAGCGCGCATGCAACGTGCCGCCACCGTCCTGTCAGGTGTGGTGGCCACGGGTGCTTCGGATCAGCGCCCCTGGCTCAACCTCGGCGCCTGGGCAAACGACCACTTCCCCCTGCTGCAGGACCCGCGCAATCTACCCGCTTCG
>CAJBVC010000278.1 GCA_903958915.1 uncultured beta proteobacterium | reverse complement strand
CAGCAGCAGCACTTCCTTGCAGCCCGACTCGCGCAGGCGATAGGAGTCCTTGCCGGGGCGGTCGATGTCGATGTTCTTGTGGCTGTGCTTGATGAGCGATACCACCAAACCCCGAGACGCTATTTCAGGCACCAGGCGTTCGAGCAGCGTGGTTTTTCCCATACCGGAGTGGCCGGCGATTCCGAAGATTTTCATAAGTGCATCAATGCAGGGTTTGTGCAGTAGTCTCGATCTGCACGAAGTGCGTTGTGAGCTCTGCAAGCTCGCGATAGAACGCGGTTTGGGCCGCATCTGTGACGGCAGCTGAAAAAGGTGCAATCCATGCGCCCAGGTGTTCGCGCAGGAAACGCTGCTTGAGCGCTTGCACGGCCTGCTGCTCTATGGCGCTGTCGGCGCGCTGCAGGTTGAAGTTCAGCAGGTATAAAAACTCGAGTTCCACTGCCACATGGTCGGGCAGTTCCATGAATTCGGGGTCAATATCAAACCCGCCTTCGCTGTAAAGCTCCAGCACCGCAGGAGGCGGATTTTCCTCCGGTGGGGTTGGGGCAGAGAGCCAGGAGGATCCATACGGTTTGGCAAGAGCCTCCAAGGGCCCCAGAAACAGCCGGGTGTAGTCAACCAACAAAGTTTCCAGGTCCTGCGCTGCAAATGCGTCTCCCAGCGCGCGCGCATGCTTGGCCAGGTCGGGATGCAAGCGCTCGGCGGCAATCAGCATGTTTTCAAACAAATGCTCTTGTGCAAACTCGGGCGCCGGCTCGTAATAGCAAGCCGATAGAAAACGGCACAAATCTTCGCGTGCCGTGGCTTCATCGGGGGCGTAGTCAGACATCGGATCTCCTGAATCAAAAAAACAGGGCCGGTGGTGCCGGCCCTGGATACATGTATCGCGGGACTATCTCATGCGCGTGGGCTGTACTTTCCAATGTAATGCACATTGGGCTTGGTGCCTTTTTCTTCCTGCAGGCGGAAGGAAGTTTCCTTCTTCAGAAGTAGCGCAATTTCGCTATTCGGGTCTTCCTGGTCACCAAAGATGCGCGCTTTGGCGGGGCACGCTTCCACGCAAGCAGGTTGCAGGCCGTTGAGCACGCGGTGGTAGCAGAAGGTGCATTTCTCAATGACGTCATCCTTGCGCACTGGCTGCGTGTCGCCACCCTTCCAGGCGTTCAGCATGGGGGGCACCGTACCTGCCAGTGCAGCAACCTCAGCGCCTGACGCGGTACAGCCGGGAATGGCCGAGGTCTTGTCGGCCCAGCGGGGCTGTGGATTTTCATCGGCGGGGTTCAGGCTGATGACACTGTAGGTTTTGCCTTCCAGACTAGCGTCGTTCAGATTGGGGTGGCTGTAAGGACACACCTCCTGGCACTTGCCGCAGCCGATGCACAAAGCCGGGTCGTGCAGGGTAATGCCTTCAGGCGTCTTATAGAGCGCTTTGAACGGGTTGCCTTCTCCGGCCAACTTCGGGTTGCCCGGGCAGCTCTTGATGCAGGGTGCATCGCTGCAGTGGTTGCACAGCACCGGGATCACCGAGTGTCTGGTATTGGGAAACGTTCCTTCTGTCTGCATCAGAAAGTCGGCCCAGTTGTAGCTCTGACCAGCGGCGCGGTCGCGGGTGTTGTTCTCAGCCTTGCACGCCATGGCGCAAGCACCACAACCGTTGCATTTTGCGAGGTCGATGACCATTCCAAGTCTTGTCATGATTCTTTACTCCTGTTGCTGGTTGTGGTCGATCAGGCCTTCTGGATCCGAACACCGGTGAAGCCGCCATTGCGTGCGGTCGCACCACTTAAGCGGTCATAGTCGTCCACCAGGATTTCGTTGTTGTTGCCGCCCAGGGGAATGGCTTTGGCAAAGTCTTTTGCTGCAACCCGCCCGTAAGCCCAGTGGCCCTGGCCATAGCATTTGGCGACGGTACCGGGGCGCACGCCTTCCCACAGTCTGAGCTGGCAGGAGATGCTGCCAGCGATAGAGGTGATCTTGACGGTGTCGCCGTTCTTCAGACCCAGCTTTGCGCCGTCTACCGGATTCATCTTGACCACATCGTTCCAGGAAACATCACCCGGATCCACCTTTTTGAACTCCTGGTACCACGGCACATTGGCCGACCGGCCCTCGCGGTTCAAGCGCGATTTGTAGTCAATGAAGGTGAGCGGGTAATCGGCCAGGCTACCGTGGCGTTTGACCGTTTCGTAGTGCGGCACAAAGGCCACTTCACCACGAGCCACATAACCGCTGACGCTCATGATGTCATCCACGGTAGTCTCGAACTTCTTGGCGTGTTCCAGCAAACCCTTCTTCAAGGTCTCGCTGTAGAACTCGAACTTCTTGGTCTCGGTGGCAAACTTGCCGCCCCAGCCCTTTTTCAGTGAGTACTTGGCACCGCTGAACATGCCTTTCTTCTTGAAGTCAGCCCAACCGACGATCGGGGCGTCGCCTTTGAGGGGTTCCTTGGCCATCCAGATCGGGGCACTGCTCATCTTCGTGGCGATTTCGGAGAATTCCATGGCCGTTGTTGGGTTCTTGCCGGTCTCGGGGTCCTTGAACTCCTTGGAGTAGTAGTCAAAGAGGTTGGGGAAACCCTTGGCCTTGAGCTTTTCGGCCAGCAGCCACACCACTTCGGTCTCTTCCTGCTTG
>CAJBVC010000277.1 GCA_903958915.1 uncultured beta proteobacterium | reverse complement strand
GGCCGGGGTTGGTGGATCAGTTGCAGGCGGGGCCATACGCCCAGCCGGCGCTGGTGCCTGCAACGCCCTGGCTGCCCGCCGACAGCCTTGGCGCGTTCAAGGCCGAACTGAGTGCGCAGCGCCAGGGCGATTACCAATTACGCCTCCTGGCCGAACCGCCCACTGCAGCGACGTTGCGCTGGGCCATCTGGCTGCGCTACGGCTCGCGTTGGGAACTGCATACCACCGGCCAGACCCGGCTTGAACTGCCCGCTCGGACCGCCGATGGCGATTTGCTCAACGCCTTGGTGGTGTCCACCCTGGATCGCACGGGCAATGAGAGCGCTCGCCAGGGCTACCGGGTCGTGGAGAAGATTTTGTGACCCAGGGAGTTGGCGCTGCGCCTGGGATGGCGCCGGTCTGGGGTCTGGGGCTTGATGCCGGGGGTACGCAAACGCGCTGGGCGTTGGCTGGGCGCGATGGCGGCATTGTCGCGCAGGGACATGTGGGTGGCATGAGCGGCCTGCAGTTGCATGCTTTGGAGGGAATCCAGACGCTGCGCTCCACACTACAGGCTTTGGCTGCAGCCGTGTTGCCGCACACCGGTGGCCAGAGCCTTGGAGTGGTCGCGGGGTTTACCGGTCTGGGAGACACGAGCAGCCAGCAGTCGATGCAGCGTTTGATGGCGTCTGAGTTGCCCTTGGCCCACGGGTGGGTCACGCTGACCAACGACATGGATATCGCCTACCGGGCCGCATTCACACCCGGTGAAGGGTATCTGGTCTACGCTGGCACAGGCTCGATTGCGACGTTCATTGACGCCGAAGGACACTTCCACCGAGCGGGTGGCCTGGGGCCTGCGCTGGGAGATGAGGGTGGCGGTTACTGGATTGCCGTGCAGGCCATGGCGCTGGTGTGGCGCAACGAGGACCGCCAGCCGGGTGCCTGGCGCACGTCAGCGATGGCGCGACGGATTTTTGAGGCGGTGGGCGGCAGTGATTGGGCACATTCCCGCCAGTTCATTTACGGCTCCGACCGCGGCACCATCGGCAAACTCGCGTTGCAGGTGGCCGCCGCAGTCCCCGACGATGACGCAGCGAGCCATTTGCTGCTGCGTGCCGGGGACGAGTTGGCGCAGCTAGCGCACTGTCTGTTGCAGCGCTTCGGCCCGCGTCCTCTCGTGTTGGCCGGTCGTGCCCAGTGTCTGAGCCCGCTCATCGAGCAGGGTTTTCGCCAAGCGCTGCCCGACGGCCCGGACGTGCGCTGCGTGCCGGATTTGCAAGCCCATTGCGTGGCCGCGACGCTGGTGTGGGATCAAACTGTGGCGATGCGCACATGAAATGTTTCAAACAATTTGGTGCCATGACGCCCGCTGCGTATGCGTAGCCAGCTATCAAAAACGGAGCAATCAGCATGATCAACCAACGAACTTTTAAGGAGCGTGTACATGACCCCGCCCCCGTTGCAATGGACCCGACGCTCCGCCCTTCTGGGTGGCATGGCCTGGGTACTTCCCACCATGGGTAAAGCCGCACCCCCCGTGACGGCAACCACCGAAGCCGACCGCGCCCTGACAGTGGCGTTGCAGGCGCTGGTGGATGACCCGCAGCGTCCGCTCACGGGTGTTTCCGTGCTGTGCATGCAAGCCGGGAAGACCGTGTTTGAAGCGCAGCTGGGGCGACGTGTGCTGGCCCACGGCACCCATCCGGACTTGCCGGTTACGCGTGACACCTTGTTTCGCATGGCATCTGTGAGCAAGCTCGTGGTGGCGCTGGGCATCATGCGTCTGGTGGACGCCGGCAAGCTCGATCTGGATGCAGATGTCTCCACGCTGCTGGGGTTTACGCTGCGCCATCCCGGGTATCCGCGCGATGCAATCACACCCCGTCTGCTGCTGTCGCACCGGGCGTCGATCAGCGATGACGGCGGCTACCGGTTTGATGCCGATGTGCCGCTGCACAGCGTCCTGCTGCCTTCTGGCAGGCACTACGGCACCGGGCGCAGCTGGTTGCCGCACGCGCCAGGCACCTACTTTCAGTATTGCAACTTCAACTATGGCGTGCTGGCCAGCGTGATGGAGAAAGCCAGTGGCATGCGCTTTGACCGTCTGATGCAACAGGAAGTGCTGGGTCCGCTGGGCATGCAGGGCGGGTTCGATCCCAGCCAGTTCTCCGATGCCGAGTTGTCCAACCTTGCCACGCTGTACCGCAAACGTTCTGCCGATGAAACGTGGAACACCGCAGGCCCGTGGATCGCGCAAACTGACGCCTTGGATGGCGTACGCCCCGCTGCCGCGCCGGCGCCGAAGTCGTATGTTCTTGGGAGCAATGGCACGCTGTTTGGGCCGCAGGGCAGCTTGCGCACGCGCGTGCAGGATCTGGCTGTGGTGGTGCAGATGCTCGTCCGTCAGGGTGAGTTCAATGGCGCCAGTTTTCTGTCGCGCACTAGCGTGCGGTCTCTGCTGACCGAGCAGTGGAGGCTGGATGCGCGCCAGCGCAATGGCGACTCGGTCAACGGAATGCTTCAGGCGTGGGGGGTGGGTCTGCAGCACTTCATTGACCGCAACGGCCAAGCGGGAGGGGTGGGCTTTGGCGACCGGTTATTACAGCGCGGTGGCGTTCAGGCCTGGGGGCATCTCGGTGAGGCCTACGGTCTGACCTCGGCCGTGGTGTTTGACCCGGAGCGCGGTAATGGTGTCATTTTTGCGATCGGCGGCACCGGTGCCAACCCTGAAAAGCACCGCGCTGCCTACACCAGCTTTTCAAGTTGGGAGGCCCGGCTGCTTGATCTTGCTTGGAACCGGGTGTTGTGACTATTTTCTGCCGCGGGCTGCGCTGGTTCGCCGTATGGTCCCTCATCAGCCTGTTACTGGCATGTGGCACTCCTTCGCCGCAGTCAGCGCCTCCTGGGGACTGGACCACCGTTAGCCCTGGTGTTCTGTACACCAAACGCTCGCCAGTCGCCAACAGCGTGGTGCACGTGGTGCGGGTGGACCTGACCGCGGTGCGTTTCGAAGTGTCTGCGGGTCAGGAGCGGGGGCGAACGATCGACGGTATGACGGGCACGCAGCACAGCGTGGTCAGTGCCAACGCGTCTTTTTTTGACCGCAGTTTCCAGCCACGCGGAATCACGGTGAGTAACGGTGTT
>CAJBVC010000276.1 GCA_903958915.1 uncultured beta proteobacterium | reverse complement strand
CGGCACAGGTTGGACAAACAAGATTCGCAGATGCGCAAATCAATCCGATGGGGAAGCAAGTGTAGCCTGTTGGCGAAAGGATTCGTGCGCTGAATTGTCGCCCTGCGCGAGGCCGACTCCTGGAAAATGTGCGCAATGTGCTAATCTGAGGCGTGCGCTATTACGCTTTGATCATGCCCCTCAGTTCGGCTGTGGCGATGGTGGGCGGGTTGCATAGGGTTTGGAGAAAGGTCCAGGACGTGAGAAGTAGTTTGGCTCTGGTGGGGTGGGTTTGCTGACCATGCAGGGCTGCTCGGTTTCGCGACGCTGGAAAGTATCCATGGGGCTATTGCTAGCGGGGTTATGCATGGCGCTTGCGTCCCACGGTGCCGCCAACTTCGATCGTTTGCTGGCAACTCTGACCGAGCGCTGGGGTGCCGGACCGGCGCCAAAATTTACGGGCTGGCGAACATTGATTACCAACCTCGCCAGTTCCCAGGACAACGATCGGCTCAAGCGTACCAACGATTTCTTCAATCGCCAGGTGCTTTTCGGGGAAGACGCCGTGGTCTGGGGGCAGCCAGACTACTGGGCTACGCCGATGGAGTCGATTGGCAAAGGATCGGGTGACTGCGAGGATTTTGCAATTGCGAAGTACTACACGCTCAGGGAAATGGGCGTTGCGCCAGAAAAGTTGCGTTTGATCTATGTCCGGCTCAAGACCGGGTCTGCTGATGCGGCCCCGAGCCAGGCCCACATGGTGCTGGCCTACTACGCGCAACCCGACGCAGAACCATTGGTCATGGACAACCTGGTGGGCGATATTCGGCCTGCTTCGCGCCGCACAGACCTGGTGCCGGTGTTTAGCTTTAACAGCGAGGGCGTTTTTAACGGAACTTCAGGCAGGGAGGCGAATCCGGCCGCTGGAGTCGGACGCATGTCACGCTGGGAAGATTTGCTTAAACGAGCCCGAACCGAGGGCTTTGAATGAACTGCTGTAACGAGAGGAACTGACCATGTCCATGTACCGACAGCTTTGGCTGGCCATCATCATCAGCATGCTCCTGGCGTTGGCCGGAAGCCTGGTGGCATCGCTTCTGAGTGCAAGAAGCTACCTGGAGTCACAACTCTCCATTAAGAACACCGACAACGCCACGGCATTGGCACTTTCCTTGAGCCAGGGCAATCCGGACGCGGTGATGGTGGAACTGGTGGTTGCCTCCCTGTTTGATGCTGGCCACTATGAGCTGATCCGCGTGACGGACCCCAAGGGGCAGTTGATTACCGAGCGCGTTGCAGAACCGGGCCATCTGGATGCACCGGCCTGGTTCGCGCATGCACTACCCATTGTGGCCGACCCCGGGCAAGCGCAGATCAGCAGTGGCTGGAAGCAGTTTGGTACCGTGACCCTGGTGAGCCACAGCCGGTTTGCGTATGGCGCGCTTTGGAAAAGCGCCTATGAAATGGTGCTTGCGCTGTCTTTGGCGGGAATGGTGGGGGGGTACCTGGGGTCCATGGTATTGCGCAGGCTGCGGCGTCCGCTCAATTCGGTCATTGAGCAGGCGAAAGCCATCACGCAGCGTCGTTTTGTCACCATTGAGGTGCCCAAGGTGCCTGAACTGCGGCAACTGGCCATCGCTATGAATGCGACGGTGGGGCGCCTGAAGTCGATGTTTGACGAAGAGGCGGAGCGATTGGAGACGGTGCGTCGCCAGGCCAATTGCGACACCTTGACGGGTTTGGCGAATCGCACCTACTTCATGGCACGATTGCGTGAGACCGTGGATGCCGATGACTCTACCGGCGGCGCGGTGTTCATTGCCCGCTTGGCCAATCTGGCCACAGTGAACCAGGCGCTGGGACGCAACGCAACGGATGATTTGTTGCGCACCTATGGTGGCGCACTGACCAAAGCAGCGGAGCAGTTTCCCGATGCCATGGCCGCTCGTCTGAACGGTGCAGACTTTGCATTGCTGGTGCCTGCATTGGCCGCTCCGCAAGAAGCAGCCGAAAAGCTGCTGCAATCCCTCACCCAGGTAGCGGCAAGCTTCATGCCGGACAAGCCGAGCACCTGGTTGGGCTGCGGGCATTTTCCTCGCGGCATTGAAGTGGGCACGATTTTGGCGCAGGTGGATGCTGCGCTGGCGGGCGTGGAGTCCGAAGGGCGCAATGGATTGCGCATTGTGGATATGCGCCACGGGGACGATGCGCCCAAGAGCTCCGAAGAGTGGACCAAACTGATTCAGCGGGCGCTGGAGCAACGCTGGGTGCGCCTGGTGTCTTTTCCAGTTGCCTCCTTGCAGGGTGCGCTCATCCACCGCGAGTGTCCTCTGCGGCTGATGTTTGACGAGAACGGCGAATGGCAACCGGCGGGACGATTTTTGCCGCAGGCGGAACGGCTGCGACTGACTCCGCAGTTGGACCTGGCGGCGGTGGCGTTGGGACTCGACGAATTGGAGGCCAAACCGGCCCTGGCTGGACTGGCCATCAACCTATCTGCCAGTTCGCTGGGTTTGCCAGAGTTTCGAACCAAGCTCACGCACTTGCTCAAACAGCGAGCGGGAACACCGCGACTCTGGCTTGAAGTGGCTGAGTCGGGCGTGCTCACCCATTTCGATGCCTTTACCGCGCTGTGCAGGGATCTGCGTGACCTGGGCTGCAAACTCGGTGTAGAGCACTTTGGTAGGCAATTCAGTGAAATCGGCCGTCTGCACGATCTGGGTCTGGATTACCTCAAGGTGGACGCCAGTTTCATTCGAGGGTTGGATGCCAACCCCGGCAATCAGGCCTTCCTCAAAGGCCTCTCCACCATTGCGCACGGCATTGGTTTGCAGGTGATTGCCGAGGGTGTGGCGAGTGAAGCCGAGCTATTGGCGCTGTCTGGCGTTGGGTTTGATGGCGCGACGGGGCCGGCGGTGAAAGAGCCGCAATAGGACATCGCATCGGGTCACAAGCTTCGTCAGCCCAGTGCTGAACAAAGCTTGTAACTTGCCGCGAGACTAGTCGACACCCAAAATCTTCTTGTTCAAAAGATCCAGAATGATGGCCTGATCATTGCCGGCAAGCGTCAAATCAATGTTGTTGAGCGTGATCGTCTGGTCGTCCTTTCCAGAGACGTATACGCCGCCAGTAAACCCGCCAGTGCTGCTGATGTGGACGATGGTATTGGTGCCAGATTTCTCAAAATGCAGGTAGTTGCTCAAGTTGCCGATGCCTGTGTCATGGTTCTCACCCTGTAGCAGGTCGCGCAGATCGAGAATGTCGCCACCAGATGCCACAGAGGCGTTCGTGAATCCGGTGACCACATCGGCGGCGGGTGCAACCGTGGTACCAGCGTCTGCAAGGCTCCACTTCAATACATTTGCACCGGTTCCTAACGTGATGTTGTCGTTGCCTGCGCCTCCCGAAATGAAGTTGTCGCCCGCTCCGGCGTCTATGGTGTCGTCGCCGGCACCGCCATAGATGCGGTCGTCGCCGCCGCCTGCCGATATGTTCTCGTTGCCGGAACCAGGGCCAAAGTAGTCGGCGCCCGCCGTCCCTGTGCCTCCTGTGCCGTTGAACACGCTGGCCGCTGTGGCGACATTGACATACTCGGTCACGGTATTCAGTGTGCCAGCGCCCGTTGCAGTCACTTCCAGCATGGCAGAAACCCCGGCACCCAGACTTCTGACGGTCATTTCGGAGTGCGTCCAACCGGTTACGTCGACGACTTGACCCGCGCTTGCGATGGTCACCGAGTGGCCACCAACACCATCGCCGATCACAGAACCGACAGGGGCGCCGGAAACGGAGACGCTGATTGCGTTGGTAGCAGTAATGGTGAAACGCTCGGCACCTCCATCGTTGTCGATCACGGCGTTAGCACCGAGGTTGTTGTTCTCCACCGTGTAGATCGATTGCACTTGGGCTGCAGTGAGGGTGCGGTCGTAAATACGCACATCGTCGAGCGTTGCATTCAAGTAGCGGTCGGTCGTTGCGCCGTCGTCGGCCGTGACACCCAGGCCGAGGAACTTGTTGGGCAAACCGGTGACGCCGGCCGCAACCGTTCCGCTGCCGCTCAGGACCCCATCGACCCAGATTTCGGTGGCACCTGAGCTGAAGTTATGGTTGATCGTGACTTGGTGCCACAGGTTGTCATTGATCGGGTTGGCGCTCATTACACCCGCGATATTTTGCATGCCGAACCCGATGCGCCCCGTGCTGTTGATGAATCCCCATTGCACGTCAACGGTGCCACCGTTGTTTTCCATACCGATCACGCTCGGAGAGTCCCACCCAATGGTCCCTCCAACCTGCTGGGTCCTGATCCAGAAGGCGAGGCTGGCGCTACCGGTGTTGGAGGTCCCACCGATAAGGGGGTCGGTGACACTTGCGGCAAGTGCTACATATCCGCCATCCCTGGTACCACTGTTGCCACTTCCAGACTGGCCAATGCCGTTGAATTGGAGTCCGGTACCCGCGTGGCCAGTTGTGAACACCGGAGCCAGGTTGGTACCACCGGCAGTCGCGTCCGTCAGGGTGCCTGTTTGATCTGCGGTGGGGTAAATGTTTGTCGTCGTGGTGCCACTTGCCTCGTTGAACGTCCAGTGCTGGACGTCCGCGACGCTTAGCGTCACACGTGCTGCTGTCGAGGTCTCGTTGTCAACAATCGTGCCCACTCCCAGGTTGTCTGCAATGGTCGCATTGACGGGCGTTGTAAGGTTGACATTGAAGGTCTCTGATACTTCAATGAGAGCATCATCAGCGATGGTAACCGTGATCGTCTTGGTGGTCTCACCAGGCGCAAAAGTCACTGTGCCTGTTTTACTGGTGTAGTCTGAGCCAGCGACAGCTTCACCGTTGCTGGTGTTGTAGCCGACCGATACGGTTTGTCCCGATGCCGCTGACAAAGTCACAGTAAAGCTCGCGGTACCCGCGCTTTCATTCACTGAAACGTCGTTGATCGAGATCGTTGGAGTTGCGTCATCGTCTGTGATGGTCGCCGTACCCACCGCGCTTGCATTGGTCGTGGTGCCGGCGGTTCTCGTCGCTGTCAGAGTGAAGGTTTCATTGACTTCGTCCAGCGTATCCTGCGTGATCGGGGTGCGAACCTGCACCGAGGTTTGCCCGGCAGCAATGGTTGCAGCGGTCGCGTTCGTCCAAGTTGTTCCACCGTCGGTCGAAATTTGCAGATTGGTGGCAGTGCCAGAACCATAATCAGTCCCTGATCCGGTAGCCGTTCCGTTTGCGAGTGCCAGATTGAAAGTTGTAGCAGTGGCGCTTGTATTGGAAAGACTGACGGTGAATACAGCGAAGCCAGCCGCCTCTGCCACGGTTGGGTTCGAGACACTCAGTGTGGGTGTGACTGGTGTGTCGTTGTCAATGATAGTGCCTGTGCCGCGGTTGTCTGTTATCGATGCGTTTGTGGCATTGGAGAGGTCTACCCTGAAGTTCTCATTGGACTCAACGATAGAATCATCCGCAATACTGACTGTGATTGTCTTGCTGGTTTCACCAGGAGCAAATGTCAGTGTTGTAGCTGCAATGGCGGTGTAGTCGCCCGGGGCTGTCGCCGAGTTGTTGCTGGTGCTGTAGTCCACAGTTATGGGCTGCACCGATGCGGCTGAAAGTGTCACGGTGAAGCTAGCCGTCCCTGCACCTTCGTTCACGGTCACGTTGTCAATGGAAATGCCTGGCCCATCATTGTCGGTAATGGTCCCTGTGCCGGTCACACCACCGATAGTTAGCGGTATGGTTTCGTTTGTTTCGTCGACAGTGTCGACGGTCGTTGGCAACGTCACTGTAAAACTGCTGACACCTGACGGAACCGTCAAAATGCCAGCATTGAGTGTCACTCCATTGGAGAAGGCAGGGGTGCCGTAATCCGTGGCGGCTGCAGTCCCGCCCCCAAGAGCGTAGGCGAACGTGGTGGTACCACTGGTCATGAGCGACAGACTAACGGAGTAGCTGAGGGAGGTGCCTTCAACCTGGGTCGGACTGCTGACCGTAATGACGTTGACGGCCACTGGAGGTGCAGCCGGTGGCGGATTGACATTGATGGTCAATTGGGCATTTGCGCCATCGCCATCCCTGTCGCGAACAGAGAATCCAACAGACTCTTGCTGTTGCGACGAAATGGTTGGAGATGCGGTGTAGTTGTAGTCGCCGCTGTCAAGGTTGATGACAAACTTGCCGCCCTTGAGTGTGTTGATGGTGAGCGTGTTGTCGGCGGTCTCGAACACACTTCGGTTCGTGCCCGAAACGGTCACTGCGCCCGCTCCCGCTGGGTTGTAGGTGTATGTCGTTCCATCTATCGTGAGGGTGTCGATATTGCCAGCTCCATCGGCACCAAAACCAAAGCCGCTCAATCCGCCAGTCACGACGTTTCCCAAAGACGGTGAGACAACGCTGTCGCGCAGTACGGGTGGCAACTGGGTGATGTCTGAAACCACCACACCGTTGGT
>CAJBVC010000275.1 GCA_903958915.1 uncultured beta proteobacterium | reverse complement strand
GTCGAGCAGTTACACGGCTGCGCTGATGGTGGCCGAAGCCCTGGTGACCAGTTTGATGCTCAGCGGCAGCAACCATGTGCACCAGGCTGAAAAGCTCACCAACGCGATTTCAGCCTACCTGTATCGGGACCGGCCCGGTCAGGAACGCAAGGAACCCCGCAAGGCAGGCAAAACCGCTTCTCGCAACTGAGTCTGTCAACGCAAACCCGTTTCAGGACAGCCGAAACGTCTCGAGGTGAATGCTCGTTTCGGTGTTGCTGATGCCTTTGAGCAGACGGATGCGCTCGAGCACCTTGGCGAGTTCCTGCAGGGTTTCTGCGCGCAACTCCGCGAGCAGGTCCCAGCGGCCATTGGTGTCGTGCAACGTCGCCACGCCCGGTTCACCGAGCAGACTGGCAATCACCGCGCGGGTCTGGTTGCCGTCCACCGCAATGCTCATCCAGGCCTTGATGTCGTTGTGCTGCACATCGGGGCGCAGGCGCACCGTGTAGCCCACGATGACACCATCGTCCTCGAGGCGGCGGATGCGGTTGGTAACAGTGCCACGCGACACCTTCAGCTTCTGGGCGAGTGCCGCCACCTGCAAACGTGCGTCTTGACGCAAGAGTGATAGAAGTTTTTGGTCAGTTTCATCCATTTCGGCAATTTACCATGCCATAACGGCAATTTTTTGGCTATTTCTATGCAAAGTTGCCAATTGTTATTGTTTGGACGCCCGCCGATACTTCTTTTCATCGACTGCAGAAGCCTGCAAACAAGAATGCCCCTGAGGAGAATTGACCATGCCGAGCACTTTTACCGACCGCAGCACCACGCTGTTTTTAAGCCCGCAGGATATCGCGCGCATTGTGGGCCAACAAGGTGTGTCCGCCACATTGCAAGGCCTGGCGACCTACATTGCGCAGGACTTCCTGCGCTGGACTGCTTTTGACAAGTCTGCTCGTCTGGCGGCCCACTCACCCGACGGCGTGATTGAACTGATGCCGATTGCCGATGCCGACAGCTACACCTTCAAGTACGTCAATGGCCACCCCAAGAACACAGCGCGCGGACTGTCCACCGTCATGGCCTTCGGTGTACTCGCCGATGTGGCAACCGGTCTGCCGCTCATGATCAGCGAGCTGACACTCACCACCGCCCTGCGCACGGCTGCGACATCGGCCGTGGCAGCGCGCGCTCTGGCCCGACCGGACAGCCGTGTCATGGCACTGATCGGCAACGGCGCGCAAAGCGAGTTTCAGGCGCTGGCGTTTCACCACCTGCTGGGCATCAAAGAAATCCGCTTGTACGACATCGACCCCCGTGCGACTGCGAAGCTGTTGCGCAACCTGCGCGGCAATCCGGATTGCGCCACCTTGCGACTGGTGGTGTGCGAGAGCATCCGCGATGCCGTGCGCGGTGCCGACATCATCACCACCGTAACGGCAGACAAGACCAACGCCACCATCATCACCGCCGACATGCTTGAGCCTGGCATGCACATCAACGGTGTAGGCGGTGACTGCCCGGGCAAAACCGAGATTCACGCCGATGTATTGCGCGCCGCCCGGGTGTTTGTCGAATACGAGCCGCAAACGCGCGTCGAAGGGGAC
>CAJBVC010000274.1 GCA_903958915.1 uncultured beta proteobacterium | reverse complement strand
GCGTCGACGACGCTGGTCTCGGGTGAGGCGGTGAGGACCTTGCTGCGGTCCATGACACTCTTGATGCGTTGGCTGAACATGTTGTTTGACCCCCAAAGGGACCTCGCAGTTGAAAGGTTCGCCAATTATTCGCAACAATATTCAGTCGGCACTGACCTATGTCAGAAACTATCCACTCCCGAGGGAAAACCTCTACGACACGTGGGCATCGTGATCCGCAAACTCAACCGTTGACAATGCGACTGACCAGTGCCTTGGTAAAAGAGGCCGTATTGCCTGTGCCGCCCAGATCACCGGTACGCACCTTGTCAAGATTGAGGGTAGCGTCAATCGCAGTGCGCAAACGGGTAGCAAGCTCGGGCATCTGCACGTGGTCGAGCATCATGGCCGCGGCCAGCATCAAGGCAATGGGGTTGGCAACACCCTTACCCGCGATGTCCGGCGCTGAGCCATGAACGGCTTCAAAAATCGCTGCATCCGCTCCAATGTTCGCACCCGGTGCCATACCCAGGCCACCGACGAGGCCGGCGACCAGATCCGACAGGATGTCTCCAAACAGATTGGTGGTGACCAGCATGTCGAACTGCCAGGGGTTGAGCACCAGCTTCATCGCGCAGGCGTCGATGATGACCGTTTCGATCTCGAACTTTCCCTTGTATTTGCTCTCGTAGAGGTCCAGGCCGGTCTCCAGGAAAATGCCGGTCAGGGCTTTCATGATGTTGGCTTTGTGGACGATGGTGACTTTCTTGCGTCCGGTGGTTACCGCATGCTCAAAAGCATATTCCAGCAGGCGTCGACTGCCCTGACGTGTATTCACCCCGGTGGCCATCGCTACCGCATGCGGGTCACCATCGATCGGAATGTAGTGTTCGTGTCCGATGTACAGGCCTTCGAGGTTTTCGCGCACCACGACAAGGTCAATCTTGTCGAATCGTCCGCCCGGAACTATGGTGCGGGCTGGGCGCAAATTGGCATACAACTGGAATTCTTCACGCAGTCGAACGTTGGATGAGCGATAGCCCCCGCCGCTGGGAGTTTCCAGTGGTCCCTTGAGTGCCAGGCGGGTACGGCGAATGCTCTCCAGCGTTGACTTGGGCAGAGGGTCCCCCTCAGCGTTCATTCCTCCAAGACCTGCAATTCGACTGTCCCATTCAAAAGGAGCCTGCAGTGCCTCCAGAGCAGCCAGGGTGGCATCCACAATTTCAGGGCCAATGCCGTCGCCAGGAATAAGTGTTGCAGGAATGGATTTGGACATAAGAGGTCTCGCTGTGGGGTCATCGGCACATGCCGTAGCGCACTTTTATACCAGCATTGCCCGTGCCAAACGCTTACAGCAGTGCCATTCCAAACCGCTCCCACCGAGGTTGCCAGGAGCCAAGAATGTCGACCGACACCAGTACCCGTTCCGCCTTGCCGATCAGCAGGTGGCGTGGTACCAAACCAATGTACCGGGAGTCCGCACTGTTGTCTCGGTTGTCGCCCAACATCAGGTACTGCCCTTGGGGAATTGTGATGGTTTCAAAATTGTCGTAGGCGACGACACCCTCGAGCCACTGGATGGCATGCTGGCTGGTGCCAACGTGTTCGTTAAAGCGTTGTGCCGTCCAGGGTGTGTCCACGGGCAATCTGTCGGAACCCGGTTCTTCCGGCTCGTAGCGTGCAGGCATCTCATTGATGGTGAGTTGTTTGTGGCGCATGGCTACCCGGTCTCCGGGGACGGCCAGGATGCGCTTGATGAGTCGTACGCCGTCCCTGGGCGAAGTGAACGTCACCACATCGCCGCGTTGAGGGTCTGCGGTCGGAGTCACAACGTAATCGGTCAGCGGGACCTTCACGTTGTACGCTAGCCGGTTGACCAGCACCACGTCGCCCTCCAGGATATTGGGATGCATCGACCCCGAAGGAACGGGATTCCAGTCCGCCACAGCGGTCCTGAATAGACCCAGCAACATCAGAAAGGCCAGGAATCCCCGGTTTGCTCGGACCCATTGCATTGCGGTGATCACTTCAGTAGGAGGAGCGCAAAACCGGCGTGGTGGGCTCCAGTGGAACAAAGAACCACAGCACCAGATAGGCGACCAGCCCGCTGCCTCCAGCCAAAAGAAGCAGCACAAAAATCATGCGCCACAGCCAGGCGCCCATACCGGTGGCCACTGCCAGCCCACCGCACACGCCCCCCATCCAGCGGTCCGTGTTGGAGCGGCGCAGGCCATTGATCGCCTGAAATATGGATTCGGCCGGTGCCGGCGGTGTCAGCAGTTTGCTCTTGGCGCGCTGGAACTCTTCGGCGCTGAGGCTGCCACGGTCGCGCAATTGTTCAAGTTGGATCAATTCATCAGCAAGGGACATGGAAGGCTCCAGAAGTGGTGGTCAATTCGACCGGGTGCACGTACTCTAGGATTCGGGACCTGCGACGTCCAGCGGGATGCGACGGATTGCAGAAAGTCCACCTCCAAACCTGGCTGGTGGCGATGGGAAGCGGGCGCCGCGTTCGGTTAAAGTGAGTTCCATGTCCAATTCCCGCCTGACTCCAGCCCAAAAACAATCCATGGTGGATGCTGCGCGCGCAGCGCAGCGTATGGCCTATGCGCCCTATTCACGCTACCAGGTAGGCGTCACGGTGCTCGACGAGAATGGCCAGATGCATGCCGGTTGCAACGTGGAAAATGCGGCTTATCCGCAGGGTGTGTGCGCAGAGGCGGGGGCGCTAAGCGCCATGGTGCTGGCTGGCGGGAACAAGGTGCAGGCAGTGGTGGTCGT
>CAJBVC010000273.1 GCA_903958915.1 uncultured beta proteobacterium | reverse complement strand
TTGGTATTGGGCGCCACTTTGCAGAGTTGAGGCACCGTGCGGGACAAGCGATCGATGTCAGCCAGGGTGAAGTCGATCTCGGCTTCCTGGGCGATGGCCAGGATGTGCAGGATGGTGTTGGTGGAACCACCCATGGCGATGTCCAGGGTGATGGCGTTCTCAAAGGCCTTGAAGCCCATCGAGCGCGGCAACACAGTGCTGTCGTCCTGATCGTAATAGCGCTGGCACAGCTCCACGACCAAATGGCCGGCGCGCTTGAACAGTTGCTCGCGGTCGGCATGCGTGGCCACCACCGTGCCGTTGCCCGGCAGTGCCAGACCGAGCGCCTCGGTCAGGCAATTCATGGAATTGGCGGTGAACATGCCGGAGCAGGAGCCGCAGGTCGGGCAGGCGGAGCGCTCCACCTCCGCCACATCGGCGTCAGACACCTTGTCATCGGCGGCCATCACCATGGCGTCGATCAGGTCGAGTTTCTTGAATTCGATTTTCTGGGTGGCCGGGTTCAGCAGACGGGTCTTGCCGGCTTCCATCGGGCCGCCGGAGACAAACACCACCGGGATGTTCAGCCGCATGGCCGCCATCAGCATGCCGGGGGTGATCTTGTCGCAGTTGGAGATGCATACCATGGCGTCGGCGCAGTGGGCATTGACCATGTATTCCACGCTGTCGGCAATGATGTCGCGGCTCGGCAGCGAATACAGCATGCCGTCATGTCCCATGGCGATACCATCATCCACGGCAATGGTGTTGAACTCCTTCGCCACCCCCCCAGCGGCCTCGATCTCGCGTGCCACCAGCTGGCCCAGGTCTTTCAGGTGGACATGGCCGGGGACGAACTGGGTAAACGAGTTGACGACAGCAATGATGGGTTTTGAAAAGTCATCATCTTTCATGCCGGTGGCGCGCCACAGCGAGCGCGCACCTGCCATGTTGCGGCCAGCGGTGGAAGTTTTGGAACGGTATACGGGCATGGTTTAGGCTTGTATCAGGGGAAATGAAAGGGAATGCAAAAGCGACGGTTCGCAGCTAGCGGCGCTTGTTGCGTGAACTCAGGGTGCCAATGGCTTCCTTGTTCTTGTCAATGCGTTCCTGCTTGCGTTTATTCTCCTGCTCCATGGCCTTGCGTTTGGTGTAACCGGTCGCATCGGCCCAGGACCACCACGCTACCGCCAGTCCAAACGGCGCAAAAACAATCAGCCAACTCCAAGCGGCCACAGGCGCGATCTCCAGATACTTCATCGCCAAGAGAATGATTCCAAGACCTAAAAAGTACATATATTTCTCCAGATGATCGGTTGTTTCAATGGTAGCAGCCTGTGGCGGCGGTGCATTCATCGCCCCAAAGCGGCCCTTCTTCGCGTGTGCCTGCAGTCCGTCGCAATGACCGTGCAATTGACAGCGAACCCTCCTACATTCTCTTCCACGGACCACAGTGGTTCGCACTTGGAGAGATCAATGAACACAGCCCGCAATGACCGTTTCACAGCCCTTGTGGTAGCCCTTGTCATGACCGTCAGCCTGAACGGCGCCATGCTCTGGAAGTTTGACACTGTAGCGAACGAAGCCACCGTGGCGCAGCGCGACCTAGGTGCAACTGCTGTGACGCTCAACACCGTCGGTGTTACTTTCGCACGGACCGCTTGAGGGGGCAAATCAATGCTGAACCTGATCATTTGGCTGGTGGTGTTTCTCCTGTGCTGGCCCCTGGCCTTGCTGGCACTGCTGTTGTGGCCCCTGGTGTGGCTGATCTCGATTCCACTGCGTCTGATCGGGATTGGCGTCGGTGCTGTCCT
>CAJBVC010000272.1 GCA_903958915.1 uncultured beta proteobacterium | reverse complement strand
TGCCATTTGAGGGTTCGGAGATTCGACTCGTAACCGACCAGGTATCTCTCGATGAGGGTGGCTGCCTCAGCATTGCACCCGGCTTTTGCAAGACCACGCCAGCCTGCATCTTGACCTTGATCGAACTTGTCCACCGTCAGGCCTAGTTCGGTTTGTGAGGCTTTGTCCAGTTTGGATTGGCAATCTGATTCGGCAAAGGCTTGAAGGCCGACCGTTGCAGCCAGAATGAAGATTGCAAGTGCGCGTCGCATTGATTTCATAGGTCTACTCTTTCTGCGCATGGAAGCAGGCAGACACACCGAAACGAACTTCAAACATCGTGTTTTCTATTGCGTGCTTGCACCGCTAGTTTCTTTCGATTTCTTGTAGGCCTGTAGATCCCAATCAATTTTCCAGTTTTTCAAATATTCCGCCATAGGTGGCAGGCCCACCATTGCACGCCGCTGGTCGACATGATCCGGATCTTCTAATGGTGAAACCTGGTAGGCTCCCGTTCTATCCTTGGTGACCTGGCTGCCATAAATCTGCTCTCTTCCTTCGCGCAAAGCTACCCGGTCTTCAAGGAGTGCCAGCGCGCTCGCTCGCGCCTTTTTGTTCTTTACAGCATTGCGCAACATCGGAAGATACTCCTTTTGGGTATACAAGTCGGCATTGTCACTGACCGCCGTAATGGAGCCACCGATGTTCGGCGTAATGGAGCCACGAACAGGTAGATAAAACGACACCCCGAGGGGGTTAAACAATGGTGGATTTTGCCTCTTTTTTGGTGACGGTTTTGCCTGATTTCGGCAACAACTGTGGTGCCCGGAAGGACGGACCATCGAGCTCCAGGCAATAAGCGTTGTGTCGCAGCCGATCCAGCGTGGCCGAGCCCAGCAGACGGTTGACGGCAAACGCCTGGTCCCACTCCTCATAGTCCAAGTTGCTGGTAACCACGGTGGTGGTGCGCTCGTAGCGCTCCGATATCAGGTCATGCAAATCCTCGTCAAACGGCGCCCGCAGCGGTTTGAGACCAAAGTCATCAATGATCAACAATGGAACCTTCGCCAGGCTTGCCAGCTTGCGTTCATAGGCCCCGGTGGCCCGCGCCGCGTTCAGGCTTTGTGTGAGCGCTGCACAAGTAGCAAACACCACATCGACCCCTTGGCGCACCGCACAGTGCCCCAGTGCCTGCGCCAGATGGCTCTTGCCAGTGCCGCACGGCCCCACGATCAGCACCGGTGCCTTCTCCTGCAAATAGCGCCCAGTAGCGAGATCATGGACCAAAGCTCGGTTGAGGTTTGGCAGTCGATCAAAGTCAAACTGCTCAATTGTCTTGGTGGTACGGAACTGCGCCCGGCGCAGCCGGGTGCTGAACTTCTTCTGATCGCGCCGTGCCACCTCATCACTGATCAGTAGGGCCAGAAACTCGGTATAGGCAAGCTTGGACTGAATGGCCTGGCGGTTGCGTGCATCCAGGGAGTCCAGAATGCCCGAGAGGCGCAAGGATTTGAGTTGGGGTGCCAATTCAGGTGCAGGGTTCATTGGGAATGGTCTCCATTTCTTGGGGTGGTTAATGCAGCAAGTCTTGCTGCGGGTTGGGGGCAAACAAGGTGGCGGCATCGCGTGCAAAGCGGGGGTTGGCATAAGCCGCCGGTGTGAATGGTTCGGCCGGCGGCGTCTTGTCGGCGCCGGTAGACAGAATCGATTTGACGGTCTTGTAAAACGGGCTGTCATGGGTCAGCGCCCGCGCACAAGCGGCCTCGAGCCGGGAATTTCCATACGTCTTGGCAAGACCGATCACGCCCTGCGCGGCACGCAGACGCTCCAGAATCTTGTCCGAGAGCAGCCGATCAATCAACTGCGCACAGGAGGTGCCAACCTCACTGGCCTGCATGCCAAGCCACTCACGGTCACGGGCCAGAAAGGCTTGTGCCTTGGGTGGCATATGGTCACGCACGGTTCTACGTTCACCCGGCTTGAGCCCCCTGGCGTGGGTGGCCACATGGCGGAATTCGTCATACAGTGCTACCGCACCATCGGTGGCACGTAGCCATAGCACTTTGCCCACCAGCGCAAAAGGGGCGGAGTACAGCCGGTAGTCAAACTTGACATGGCAGTCCCGATGCAGCGTGACCTGGTGCCAGGTACCCAGGTCCGGGGCAATGGGCGGCAGTGCCTTCATCAACGGGCGCTCTGTCGCAAAGAGACTCAGCGGTGCCTGGCGGGTGGTGCCATGGATGCGAATTCCCGCTACACCAGTAACCCAGGCACGGGCTTGTTCGTTCAGGTCTGCCAGGTTACGAAACTCTCGCAGCGCAAGGAAGTTGCCTTTGACATATTTGACGCCGGATTCGACGATCCCTTTCTTCTGTGGGTCGTATGGTGGGCAGGGATCTATTCTGAAACTGTAGCCTTCAGCACATTCGGCGTAGGCGCGCTGGACGGCGGGGTCTTTGGCGCACGCTTTGGTGATGGCGCACTTGGCGTTGTCGATGGTGACGCGCTGTGGGACAGCACCAAACCACTCGAAGGCCCGGCGGTGACAGCCCAGCCAGGTGGCCACACTTTGGTCCCAGACAAACTCGACGTACTGGTGGCGCGAGAAGCACAGGGTCATCACAAACGCCCAGGTCCGCCTGAGTTTGTCATCCGGGTGCATGAGCATGGGGCCGGCACCGAAGTCCACTTGGCATGCCTCGCCCGGTGCGAAGTCCAGGCGACAACTGGTCTCTGGTGGTTCGCTGCTTCGGATGTCGGCCAGGATACGGCGCACCGCGGAGTAGCTGCCGCTCCAACCTTGCTCGCGCTGCAAAGCGGCGAAGATGGCGACACCGCTGACGCCTTGCTCGGCCCAGCTTTGAATGCGCTCTCGCTGTGCAGCAAGACTGGAAACGGTGGTGCTGGCCCGTTTGGGTTGGCCCAAGACTGTGGCGATCACCTCGTCATCAGGCATGGCTGCAGTGGCATCAAGCCAGTTGCGCTCCGTTCCCAGCTCACGCAATCGGGCTGCCGTGCGCCGGCCCATGATGCGGGCCGCTGCAATCTGGCGGTCTGAGTCGCCCTGGCGCATGCGCACCAAAGCCTGTCGGTACTGAAACATCTCGAATCTCCTGCGTGCCATCTGTTCTTCCTTTGGGTAAAAGGCCCAAAGGGTAGAGATGACACAGGGTTCGGGATATCGCTTCAACGCCCTGTCAGTGGCTCCAATACGCCGACTATGAAATGGATCCTATATGGCGATCACAAAATGGATCC
>CAJBVC010000271.1 GCA_903958915.1 uncultured beta proteobacterium | reverse complement strand
GCGCGGTGCCACCGGGTGCGCCTTCCTCGCCCATCACATGCCAGGGCTCCAGCGCACAGCGCAAGGTGAGCTCAATGCCTGCCGACTGCACCGATCCCACCAGCGGAAAGCGGAACTCCATGTGCGGTGCAAACCAGCTGGGGTCAAACGGGTAGCCGGCCAGACGCATGTCTTCCACCACATCGTCAAAGTCCATTTTGATGAAGGTGGGCAGCATGAAGCGGTCATGCAACTCGGTGCCCCAGCGGGTGACCGGAGCCTTGTACGGTTTCTTCCAGAAGCGCGCCACCAGCGCACGCAACAGCAGTTGTTGCACGCTGCTCATGTGCGGGTGCGGCGGCATCTCAAACGCGCGCAGTTCCAGCAGGCCCAGGCGGCCGGTGGCCGAGTCGGGTGAGTACATCTTGTCGATGGAAAACTCGCTGCGGTGGGTATTTCCGGTGGCATCAATCAGGATGTTGCGCAGCGTGCGATCCACCAGCCAGGGCGGCATGGTCTGGCCATAGAGTGCACGGTTGGCGTAGATCTGCTCAATGGCGATTTCCAGTTCGTACAGTTGGTCGTTGCGGGCTTCGTCCACGCGCGGAGCCTGGCTGGTAGGCCCGACAAACATGCCGCTGAACAAATAGCTTAACGACGGGTGGTTGTGCCAGTACAGCAGCAGGCTCGCCAGGAGTTCGGGCTTGCGCAGGAACGGGCTGTCAGCGGGCGTGGCTCCGCCCATGACAAAGTGGTTGCCACCACCGGTGCCGGTGTGGCGGCCGTCGGTCATGAACTTCTCGGCCGACAGGCGCGACTCGAACGCCGCGTTGTACAGAAACTCGGTGTTGGTGACCAGTTCTTTCCAGTTGTTCACCGGGTGGATGTTGACCTCAATGACGCCGGGGTCCGGCGTCACCTGCAGCAGCTTGAGACGCGGGTCGCGCGGCGGCGGGTAACCTTCCAGCACCAGTTTCACGCCTTGTTCCTTGGCCGTGGCTTCAATGGCTGCCAATAGGTCGAGGTAGTCTTCCAGTCGCTCCTGTGGGGGCATGAATACGTAGAGCACACCCGACTTGGTGCCGACAGCTTCAGCCTTCGGTCCGCTGGCACGGCGCGGGTCGCGCACTTCGACGCACAGCGCAGTGCGGGTAATCCAGTGGGCCGACTCCATGCGTCGGGGCAACTGGGCGTACTGTGCGGGCTCGGGCTGCAGCGTGGTACGGGCATTGGCCGCGACGCTGCCGTCCACACTGGCTGAAGCGGACTGAAACTTGCGTGCTGCCTCTGCGGGAGCCACGCTGCCTGCCACAAACGGCACGCCGCTGGCAGTGGTGGTGGCGCTTGCGGCGGTCGTCGCGCCGGTTGGGGTAGATGCCAGACCGGAACCGGTGGCTGCGCCCGAGGCGGGACTGTAACGTCCGGCCATGACGGTGTGGGCAGGCAGGTCACCCCGAACTTCGGTCGGGTCGCGCTCCAACATGTAGGGAAAGTCGCTCTTGCTGACCCACGGCAGCGAATCCAGCGGCAGACGCAGGCCCATGGGCGAGTCGCCCGGCATCAG
>CAJBVC010000270.1 GCA_903958915.1 uncultured beta proteobacterium | reverse complement strand
GATGGGTTGTAAGCTCGATTCCTTGAAGTTGTGATAAATCGTGGCAAAGAAACCACTGAGACACTGAGTTCCACTGAATGCACTGAGAAGAAATCCACAGCCATCCCACAGGAAGGCATAGTTGAGGGCTGAAAATGGGCTGGTGTTAGATTGAATTCCCTGCCACTCGGTAGGGTGTATGCAAAACAAAACAACACCAACCCGCGCCAATGTGATCGTTCTCAACCAGATTCTCAACCTCATTCCTCGCGGAATGATCAACCGGCACGCCCGCGAAACGGGCGTGGAAGCCAAAGCCAGAACTTTCAGCGTTCTGAGCCACCTCTCGGCGATGCTCTTCGCACAACTCTCCCACGCCATCGGGCTCAATGATGTTTGCGACTGGCTGCGACTCAAGGCCGGTGCGCTCTCACGGTTCGGTGTCACCCCGCCGGCCCGCAACACCCTTTCCAACGCCAACAAGGAACGCAGCGCCGATTTCGTCGAAAAGCTTTTCTGGTCGGTGATGGGCCACCTTCAGCACGCCAGTCCTGACTTTGCCGCCGGGCGCAGGGGCAAGGGCCTGCTGCGGCGCTTCAAGGTCAGGATCCACGCGGTGGACTCGACGACGATGCAGTTGGTGGCCAATTGCATGGACTGGGCAAAACACCGCAGGCGCAAGGCGGCGGCCAAGATGCACCTGCGGCTCGATCTGCACAGCTTCCTGCCATCCTTTGCCATCGTCGATACCGCCGGGCAGCATGACAACAAGCGCGCCCGCGAGGTTTGCGCGGGCATTGCACCCGGGGAAATCGTGGTTTTCGACAAGGCTTACGTGGATATTGCTCACCTTGCCGAACTTGACGCCCGCGGAGTGCAGTGGGTCACGCGAGCCAAGGACACGATGAAATACCATGCCGCCAAAAACCTAACCAAGGACCACGAGAACGTCATCAAGGACCAGATCGTGGTGCTCAAGGGCAAGCACAAGGGCATGCGGGTCAGAAGAGTAGAGGCCTGGGTCGAAGTGGACGAGGAATGGCGCAAGATGGTGTTCATCACCAACAACCTTGCATGGAGCCCGCGCTCGGTATGCGATCTCTATCGCCGCCGCTGGGACATCGAGGTGTTTTTCAAGCAGGTCAAGCAAAGCCTCAAGCTCAGCGGCTTCCTCGGGCACAGCGCCAATGCGGTGCGCTGGCAGGTCTATGCGGCTTTGCTGGTGTATGTGCTGCTGCGCTTCCAGGCGCATCTATCGAACTGGGGGCACAGCTTCACACGGCTCTTTGCCGTGACGCGTTCGGCGCTGTGGGAACGGCTGGACCTGCTGGCTTTATTGAAATCCTATGGGACAGCATCGGGGCAGTTTAAGGTGATCGGAGCCCTCAATGATGCGTGGTTACCGGGTTTTTCACCTACCAAGACATAATCTCATGGGACAGCATCGACCCGCCATGTCCGCAATATATCAACCAAACTGAAAAAACTCGCAATCGCCATCACCCCGAAAAGTCACCCCAAGCCTTGTGAAATCAAGGCTCGGGAGACCTCATGCCCAGCCTATGGGATGGCTGTGTTCAAAATTCATGAACATCACCATCCCTGTCTCCGCCATCAAGGCCGCCCGCAAGCTCCTCACCCGGATTCACTTCGAGCGGCTCAAGTTGCCGGTTCTCACCCATGTGCTCGCCACCATTGATGCCGCCGGGCTCACCCTGGCCGTCACCGATCTCGACCACTGGCTGGAAACCCGGCTG
>CAJBVC010000269.1 GCA_903958915.1 uncultured beta proteobacterium | reverse complement strand
GGGACCTTCCAGCCCGTGAAAACCGAGAACCTGGCGGAGCACCAGATGCACAGCGAGTGGTGCAATGTGCCCGTCGCCACCCAGCAGGCCATTGCGGACTGCAAGGCGCGCGGGGGGCGCATTGTGGCCGTGGGCACGACCACCGTTCGGACACTGGAGAGCTGGGCGCTCACCCTGGAAAGCGGGGTCACAGCTGGAAACGGGGTCGCGGGAAATGGGGTCGGATCACCGCCCGCAGAGCGGGTGTGTGCTCTGACCCCGTTTCCTGTGGCCCCGTTTCCCGCGGCCCCATTCGCGAAAGACACCAACATCTTCATCACGCCCGGTTTCGACTTCAAGCTGGTCGACCTGCTGATCACCAACTTCCATCTGCCCAAGTCCAGCCTGATGATGCTGGTGAGCGCCTTTGCCGGCTACGAGCACATCATGGCGCTGTACCAGCAAGCGATTGCGCGGCAGTACCGGTTTTTCAGCTATGGCGACGCGATGTTGCTGGAGCGGCGTGGCGTTCAGTGCAGTGGGGTTAGGGAGTAAGCCACGAGACAGCGGAACCGAACCGCGATGCGTGCAGCGTCGGCCTCAGTCCCGCATGAATTCTTGGGGTTCAATTGTCAATTCTTTGGGGAATCTATGGATATTTCGTGTTTCGACGACCTGTTGCTTGCTGCACGCAGTCAGCCTTTGCCGCAGCGCCTGTTGTTTGTGTTTTGTGCCGCTGAGTTACCTGCGAACGCGACCGACGAGCAAGCGGCACGTTTTCATGCAGTGCAGGGTGGGGCACTGTCCCCATTGATGTGTGTGGACAAGAGTCCAAGTGAACTGGACTCCTTCACGACCTTGACGGACGAGGCAACCCAGTTTGGTCAAAGCTGGAACATGGTGTTTGCAGCCGCTATTTCAGGCCCACCGGGACAGCCGCCGAGCGCCGAAAGCGTCGAGTCCGCGCTGCGCGGCATGCTGCAGGACATTCAGCACGGTCGACTGGGCGCCTATATTCCCTTCGATCCGCTTGGCAATGCATTCCGGATCGAATGAGCCCCACAGCCGCTGTCACCATCGACGCAAAGTACGAACCATCTGGTGAAGAAACCCTATCAGGGTGAAACACCAGGCGGCAAACGCAATCCAGACCATCACCTTCGAAATCCACTCCAGGGGTGAAAACTCTGCGGCCAGCCCCAATCTTCCACTGGCAACCGCGTACATCCCCAGCGGAAACACAAAGCTCCACAGGATGGGTTCGTAGCGCAAGGGAAGTTTGTGGATCAGGTGTTTCCAGACGAAGAAAAGCACCAGCATGGGAATCCACCAAGTCGCCCACGCCCAGATCATCATGGAAATTCCTTCTATGAATGGGCGTTGCGCAACAAGAAATGGTAAGCCGGGGTTGCCCGTCAATAAACTGGTGCCCGCATTCGCGCAAATTGCCGCAGCCCCCATCACCACCCACAACAGGGGCGAAACCTGATCGGGCTTGAGGGTAAGAAAGAAGATGCGGTAACAAAACAGGGTCACGAAAATTCCATAAAACGCCAAACCCAATCCCCACAGCATGTGAATTTCGATCATCATGAAACTGCTATAGGGACCCAGTTCAGGCGCTATGCGGGCGCCCAGCAATACCAACGATTGCGTGCCAACGATGGAGATCAGCCAGCCTCCATGCACGATGTTGACGTTGTGCTCATGGGTCAAAAACGTGAGCACGCTAAAGCTCAGGTACAGCAAGGCACTCCACGAAAGGAACGCGATCCACCAACACAGCATCGCCAGCTGAACGTGGCCGTGCGCGTGCCACAGGATCCCCACGATAGCGGTGGCCGCGACCAGTGTGAAGTAGGAAAACACCATCCGTGGGTTGAGCAGGTCGACGCGGACGGCAGAAAAATGGACCACCGCACGTGCCGTGCTCAGCACCAGCAGGCTCAACCAAATGAAAACGGCAAAATAGTAAAGCAACTCTGCCAGTACTTCAAAGCCAAGATTGGCAAGCCCCACAGACACGATGCCGCTCGCCATTACCATCGCAAAATTACCCGGATGCAGTGCCTGCAGGTCTGCAATCGCGTTTGTGAAACTGCGTTTACCTGAGAGCATCGTGCTCCTCGTGAATTGCCGCCGCCAAGGCGGCCACGCCACGCTGGATTTCCTCGACGCTGGGGGTCACGAACGATAGTCGCATGGTGCGCGGATCGCCACCACCGGCGTAAAACGGCGCACCGGGCACGAAAGCAACCCCCTTATCCACCGCGCGTGGCAGCAGGTCGACGGCGTTCATGCCGACGGGCAGTCGGGCCCAGAGGAACATGCCACCCGCGGGCGTGTTCCAGGTGAGTGAAGTTTGAGGCTGCGAGTCGGCGCCCGGAAAGTGCTGCGCCAACGCTTGTAGCATCGCGTCACGCTGGGCTTTGTAGAGCGTACGAATCTTCGGTACGTGGCGATCCAGAAAGCCGTCCTGCATCACCTCAAAGATCAGCCGCTGGTTGAAGCCGGGGCTATGCAAGTCAGCCGCCTGCTTGGCTTGCAGCAGCTTGGGGTAGACCGCATTGGGCGCCACCACAAACCCCATGCGCAGGCCAGGTGCCAGCACCTTGGAGAACGAGCCCAAGTAAATGCCGCCATCGGGATTGCGTGCGGTCAGGGGCGCCGGCGGCGGAGCATCAAACCACAGGTCGCCATAGGGGTTGTCTTCCATCAACGGCAACCCGGTACGCGCAGCATGCGCGCTCAGTGCTGCCCGGCGCGCCTCGGTCATGGTGCGACCGGTGGGGTTCTGGAAATTGGGCAGCACGTACAGAAAGCGGGCACCTTCTGACTTACCCTGGAGGTCAGCCAACTCCACCCCTTCGTCATCACTGGCCACGCTCACGACATCGGGCTCCATCGGGGTAAAGGCCATCACGGCGCCCAGGTAGGTGGGCGACTCCACCAGTACCCGACTGCCGGCATCGATCAGCACCTTGGCCACCAGATCCAGTCCCTGTTGCGAGCCGGTGGTGATGAGCACCTGCGCCGGATCCACGTTCCAGGGCAATTGCGACGCCACCAGTTCCCGCAATGGACCGTAGCCCTCGCTGGCGGCATACTGGAGCGCGCCGACCGGGTCGTCGCGCAGCACTTTGGCGCACGCC
>CAJBVC010000268.1 GCA_903958915.1 uncultured beta proteobacterium | reverse complement strand
ACCAACTACGCGCTCTCCAAGGCAGGTGTCATTGGTATGGTGCAGAGCATGGCGCCGGTGCTGGCCGAGAAGGGCATCACCATCAACGCGGTCGCCCCCGGATTTATCGAAACCCAGATGACCGCTGCAGTGCCTTTTGCCATTCGCGAGGCGGGTCGGCGCATGAATTCGATGGGGCAGGGCGGTCAGCCGGTGGATGTGGCGGAGGCCATCGCCTGGTTTGCGTCGCCAGCATCAGGTGGTTTGACTGGCA
This sequence comes from uncultured beta proteobacterium, assembly GCA_903958915.1. Lineage (GTDB taxonomy): Bacteria > Pseudomonadota > Gammaproteobacteria > Burkholderiales > Burkholderiaceae_C > Allorhodoferax. The sequence continues at coordinate 4,348 of CAJBVC010000268.1, read as the reverse complement.
ACGTGGTGCGGGTGTGTGGCCAGAGCCTGATCGGAGCATAAGCATGAAGACCATTGAAGTTACCGAAACACCCAGCCTCGCTGCCACGTTCTTCCGTGCTCTGGGCACGGGCGCCAAGCGACCGGGCCTCATCACCTCACTCCCCAAGGTGCAACTGGTGCTGCCTGAAGTGGAGCTGGATGCGCAACACATTGCGCGTTATGCTGCGCTGTGCGGATTCAAGGCCACGGATGGCGTGCCAATGATCTACCCGCAGTTGCTGACATTTCCGCTGGTGACCGCCTATGTGAGCTCCCAGGACTGTCCGTGGCCGGCCATGGGCACCGTGCATCTGGCCAATGCCATTACGCAGCACCGGGCCCTGCACGCGAACGATACCGTGCGTGTCGAACTGGAGGCCGGTGAACTGTTTGCCCACGACAAGGGGCAAGTCTTCACGCTGAACCTTCGCATCCTGCGCGAGGACGAACTGGTGTGGAGCGCCACACAGAGTTTGCTGCGCGTCGGGGTCAAACAAACGTCCGGCGCGCCGTATATGAGCCAGATTGCGACCGATCTGCCGCTGTCGTGTCAGGCGGAGTTTTCCGCCCGTGCCGATCTGGGCCGCCGGTATGGGGAAGTTTCCGGCGACCGCAACCCGATCCACATGTCAGCGCTTTCGGCCAAATTGTTTGGCTTCAAGCGCGCCATAGCGCACGGCATGTGGACCAATGCGCGCGCACTGTCGTGCCTGTTGCCCGCCCAACCGTTAGAGCAAGCTTCCTTGAGTGTCGAGTTCAAAACGCCGCTGTTCCTGCCAGGACGGGCCATGCTGTGGAGTGCACGTTCAGCGAACGGCGCGCTGTTCGAGGTGCGTGATGCCAAGGGCCAACGCCCGCACCTGCGCGGACAGCTCAGCTATTGACGCACCCGCAGACCTTCAATAAAACATCTTCAATTTTCAGGAAACACACCATGAACACCATTCGCCGAGTCGCCATTCTGGGTGGCAACCGCATTCCTTTTGCACGTTCCAATACCGTCTACTCACAAGCCTCCAACCAGGACATGCTGACTGCCACGTTGCAGGGTCTGGTGGACCGGTTCAACCTGCATGGCGAACGTATGGGCGATGTTGCAGCCGGTGCGGTCATGAAGCACTCCCGCGACTTCAACCTGGTGCGCGAGTGCGTTCTGTCGACCAGTCTGGCGCGGGAAACCCCGGCATTCGATCTGCAGCAGGCCTGCGGTACCGGTCTGGAGGCGGCCATGGTGGTGGCCAACAAGATTGCGCTGGGACACATCGAGTGCGGCATTGCTGGTGGGGTAGACACCACCTCCGACGCGCCCATTGCCCTCAACGAGAAGATGCGCAAGATTCTGCTGGACCTGTCGCGCGCAAAGACGCCAGCGCAGCGGCTGGCGGTTGCCACGCGTTTTCGCCCGGCCATGCTGGTCAGCCCGTCATTGCCGCGCAATGGTGAGCCACGTACCGGATTCTCCATGGGTGAGCACGCCGAGCAGATGGCGCGGCAGTGGAACATCAGCCGTGAAGCACAGGACGAGTTGGCGCTCAAGAGCCACCAGAGCCTGGCTCGCGCCTATGCCGATGGCTTTTTCACCGACTTGATGACCCCGTTCAAGGGTGTCACGCAGGACAACAATCTGCGCGGCGACCTCACCATCGAGAAACTGCGTTCCCTCAAACCGGTATTCGACAAAAAGGTGGCTCCGGGCCAGGGCACACTCACGGCAGGCAACTCCACGCCCTTGACCGATGGCGCCTCTGCCGTGTTGTTGGCCAGCGAAGAGTGGGCCGCCGCACGCAATCTGCCCGTGCTGGCCTACCTCACCTTCAGCGAAGTGGCGGCCGTGGACTTCTTTGACAAGAAGGAAGGTCTGCTGATGGCGCCTGCGTACGCCGTGCCTCGCATGCTGGCACGTGCCAACCTGACGCTGCAGGACTTTGATTTCTACGAGATTCATGAGGCGTTTGCAGCGCAGGTGCTGTGCACGCTGCATGCCTGGCAGGACAAGGAGTTCTGCAAAGAGCAACTCGGCTTGTCCAAACCTCTGGGCAAGATTGATATGAAGAAGCTCAACGTCAATGGCAGCTCGCTGGCAGCTGGCCATCCGTTTGCCGCAACTGGCGGTCGCATCGTGACCACATTGGCCAAGTTGTTGGCGCAAAAAGGGTCGGGTCGTGGCCTGATATCGATTTGCGCGGCCGGTGGCCAGGGTGTTGTCGCCATCATTGAAAGGTAATTGCCATGTTGCAGTACAAAGCCCCTCTGCGCGACATGCGCTTTCTGATCAACGAAGTGCTGGATTACCCCACGCACTATGCTGCACTGTCCAACGGCGCTGATGCCACTCCGGAAATGGTGGATGCCATTCTGGAAGGCGCTGCGACCTTGTGCGAAGAAGTGCTGGCACCACTCAACGCCTCGGGTGACAAGGAGGGCTGCCACTTGAACAACGGGATGGTTACCACCCCCGCAGGTTTCAAGGAGGCCTACGCCCAGTTTGTGGCTGGTGGCTGGCAGGGTCTGTCGTTCCCGGTGGAATATGGAGGCCAGGGTTTGCCCATGTCGCTCAACCTGTTCAAGTCGGAAATGATGGGGGCGGCCAACTGGTCATTCAACATGTACCCGGGCCTGAGCATTGGCTGCATCAACACGCTGCTGCAATACGGCTCGGACGACATCAAAAAGAACTATCTGCCACGGCTGGTCGCGGGCGAGTGGACCGGCACCATGTGCCTGACCGAGCCCCAGTGTGGCACCGATCTGGCCCAGGTGAAGACCCGCGCCGAGCCGCAGCCCGACGGCAGCTATGCCATCACCGGTACCAAGATTTTCATCTCTTCGGGTGATCACGATCTGGCGGAAAACATCGTGCACATCGTGCTGGCCCGTTTGCCTGGTGCACCTGCCGGTACCCGTGGTATTTCACTCTTCGTCGTGCCGAAGTTCATGGTGGGCGCTGATGGCGCTATGGGTGCACGCAATGGCGTGGGCTGCGGTTCGCTGGAGCACAAGATGGGCATCACTGCCAACGCCACGGCGGTGCTGAATTTTGATGGTGCGGTCGGTGCCATGATTTCCGAGCCCAACAAAGGTCTGGAGGCGATGTTTACCTTCATGAACACAGCCCGCATTGGCACCGCCATTCAAGGCGTGGCACACGCAGAGCTGTCGTTTCAGGGTGCTTTGCCCTATGCCAAGGAGCGTCGCTCCATGCGCTCTCTGTCGGGCAAGAAAGAAGCCGATCAGGTGGCCGATGCTCTGATCTGGCACCCCGATGTACGCCGTATGCTGCTGACCCAGAAGGCCATTGCCGAGGGTGGCCGCGCGATGGTGTACGGTGCGGCTCAGATTGCCGACAAGATGTTCAATGCGGTGGTCGAAAACGACACGGCTGCCCATAAACACTACGACGACGAGTTGGGTTTCTACACACCCATCCTCAAGGGTTTCCTCACCGAGATGGGTCTGGAGGCGGCGAACCTGGGCATGCAGGTGTTTGGCGGCCATGGCTATATTGGTGAGCATGGCATGGAGCAAATCGTGCGCGACGCGCGGATCTCTACGCTTTATGAAGGCACGACCGGCATTCAGGCGCTGGACTTGCTGGGGCGCAAAGTGCTGCTCAACACCAAGGGAAAATGCGTGCGTGACTTTACTGGCACCATGCTGGGCTTGGCGAAGGGCAAGGTGTTTGCATCGGGCTCCACCGGAAAAATGGCCCGTTCGCTGGTGCGCAAAGCGTTGCAGTGGAACCTGCTGACCACACGCATCATGTTGCGCTCTGCCGGTGACCGTGAGCAGGTGGGATCGTCGAGCGTGGACTACCTGATGTATAGCGGTTACGTCATGATGGCGTACTTCTGGGCCCTGCAGGCGTTCAAAGCATCCGAGTTGCTGGCCAGTGGCAAGGGCTCCGAGTCGGCCGAGTTCTACACGGCCAAGATACAGACTGCAGAGTTCTATTTTGAGCGTCTATTGCCCCGCGCCAACGCCCATCGCAAGGCCGCTCTGGCGCCCACCAGTGCGGTGATGCAAATGCCGCAAGAACTGTTTCAGATGGCGTGAGGCGAGTTTCTTGTGCTGGGCCGCACGGCGCGACGCTCAGTGGTTGCGATCGCGATTGACAGAATTAGTTGCGAATCGACGATCAGGGAGCGTGTAGTTGCGCCAGGTTCAGGATTCGATATGAACGACCTTGCCGGTCCAGCGGCTCAATTGTGCCGTCGCGTATCAGTGCATTGATGGCACGGCTGACGGTTTCCATCGTCAGACCCATCATGGTGCCCATTTCTTCGCGGGCAAACAGGGTAACGGTCTGTTCGTCAACCACGCCCCGCATT
>CAJBVC010000267.1 GCA_903958915.1 uncultured beta proteobacterium | reverse complement strand
AGTGTGGTGCGGGCCATGAGTGACCCGATTGCCTGGCAAATTGTCTGGGATATCCGCCTGCCGCGCACTGCAGGTGCCTGGGTGGCCGGCGCCTTGCTGGGGCTGTCAGGTGCGGTGGCACAAGGGCTGTTTCGCAACCCGCTGGCGGACCCCTATTTGCTGGGCAGTGCGTCGGGTGCGGCCCTGGGCGTAGCCCTGTTTATGGTGTTGTTTGGCGTATCGCCCTTCGCCACCGAGTGGCTGCTACGCCTGGGCCTCACGGGTGGTGCGTTTTTGGGTGCGGTGCTCGGTGTTGTGCTCACTTTGGTGCTGGCCAAGGGGGTCCAGCACACGCTGCGGTTGCTGCTGGCCGGCGTGATTGTGGGGGTGGTGCTGGGTGCGGCCAAGGAATTGATCATGTTGGTGCGACCCGACTTTTTGCAGTCCATGCAGGCGTTCATGCTTGGCAGCACTGCGTATGTGGGCTGGTTTGCCTGCCTGACCATGGGCCTGGTCTGGGCCATTTGTATGGCCGCCGCCTGGGTGCTGGCGCCGGTGCTCGATGGCTTGTCGCTGGGAGAGGCGACGGCGGCCAGTTTGGGTTTGCCACTCGAGCGCCTGCGCGCAGCTCTGATTGCGGTGCTGGCGCTCGCCACCGGCACCGCGGTGGCGCAGACCGGCCTGATCGCGTTTGTGGGCCTGGCAGCACCCCATCTGGTGCGCTCGGTGGTCAAGACCAGCCATGGCCGCCTGGTCTGGCTCAGCAGTCTGATGGGTGGAGCGCTTTTGATGGCGGCCGATATTCTGGCGCGCTGGACCCTCGCGCCCCAGGAGCTTCCGGTGGGCGTGTTAACCGCGGTGCTGGGTGGCAGCTATTTGCTGTGGCTGATGCACCGGCGCGTTGCGGGAGCTTCGGTGCTATGAATTCAGTAGCTATCCACGCACAGTCGGTAAGCGCCAGGCTCGGAAACAGTCTGATACTGCACGACGTGACCGTGTCACTGCGCGCAGGGCTTTGGACCAGCATCGTCGGCCCCAACGGCGCTGGCAAATCAACGCTACTCAAGGTGCTGGCGGGCCTGCTGCCGCACCAGGGGATGGTGAGTTTGCTGGGTCAACCCCTGGGCCAGTGGAGTGCCCGTCAGCGTGCGCAGCGCCTTGCGTGGCTCGGGCAGAACGAGGCCAGTGCTGACGACCTGACTGTGTTTGATGTGGCCATGCTCGGACGCCTGCCGCACCAGCCCTGGTTGTCCACCCCGAGTGCCGCTGATCACTTGGCGGTGGAACAGGCACTACGGGCGACGCAGTCCTGGGACTGGCGCGCCCGATCCTTGGGTCAGCTCTCGGGTGGTGAGCGTCAGCGCGTGCTGCTGGCGCGCGCCCTGGCAGTGCAGGCACAGGTGCTGCTGATGGACGAGCCGCTGGCGAACCTGGATCCGCCGCACCAGGCCGACTGGCTGGCCATCGTGCGCGAACTGGTGTCGCAGGGAAAGACCGTGGTCAGCGTTCTGCATGAAGTGTCCATGGCTTTGCAGGCCGATGACATGGTGCTGATGCAAAAAGGGCGGGTGACGCATCAGGGCGCCAGTGCAGACGCCACCATGCACCAGGCGCTGGTTGAAGTGTTTGAAGGCCGCATCAGCATCCAGGCCTTGGACGACCAGTGGATAGCACTGCCAAAGTAATTGTCAAAGACCGGCTCAGCGCGGCACCGGATGCCACCGGATCAACAGTGCGTACAGCAAGGCACCGAACACCAGGGCTGCGGCGGCAATTTGCAGGGACAGGTTGAAACCGTCCACTGCTCGGGCGCTGCGCGCTACCAGCGCTGCGGCCAGTGGCGGGCCGACGATTTGACCCATACCGTAAAGTTCGGTCGCCAGCCCCATATAGCTTGAGGCCTGCGCCGGGCGCAAGCGGCGCAACTCTTGCATGGCAAAGAAGGTGATGGCAGTAAAGGGCAGGCCCAGCAGCAGACTACCCAGCGCAAACCCGGTAAGGGTCGGGCT
>CAJBVC010000266.1 GCA_903958915.1 uncultured beta proteobacterium | reverse complement strand
TTTCGCACACCCCGCCCCTGCTTTCACCTACTTCCGCGCTTTCGGGCGGTGTTCAGACTGGAATTCCCACCTCCGGAGGATGCCCATGTCCCGTCATGCCCGCGGTTTTACCCTCGCTGAACTCGTCATCGGACTGGCCGCCGCCGGCATTCTGGCCGGTGTGGCGCTGCCGGCCTTCCTTTCCGCCCGCTACGCCGGGGATTCCGCAGCCGTGCAGGCGTCACTGCTGTCGAGTCTGATGCAGTCTTCCCATAAAGCGGCCCTGCATGGCGCACGGGCCACGCTATGCCCCAGCTGGGACGGCATCCGCTGCAATACCAGTTTCGACTGGAGCAAGGGCTGGATCGCCTTTCTGGACACCAATGCCAACCGCGAACGCGAACCGGATGAACACCTGATCCTGCGTCAGGACGAACTCGCGAATACCCGCCTGATCAGTAGCAGCGGACGGACCCGGATCGTGTTCCAGGGCAATGGCGGCAATGCCGGCAGCAACGTCACCTTCACCCTTTGCGACCGGCGCGGCGCCGACAAGGCCCAGACCCTGGTGGTCAGCAATACCGGAAATCTGCGCCGGGGCGTTCCGGATGAAGAACGCATCGCGCTGGCCTGTGTTTTCTGAACCGGCATACCGCGGATATTGACGCCAAGGCCGGTCTGGGCGAAAATACACCCCTTGCCCGAATAGCTCAGCCGGTTAGAGCACTTGACTGTTAATCAGGGGGTCGTTGGTTCGAGTCCAACTTCGGGCGCCAGTATTGCAAAGAAAAACCCGCCGAAAGGCGGGTTTTTCTTTAGTTCAAGGCCCGCCAAAGCAGGCTCGACTCATAAGCATGGATTGGTCCATGTCAGTTCCAGCTTGCCATCGGCAATGGTTGCACCATTGCTGGCGTTATTGCCGCTTGATTTGCAAGTCATGCTGGCAACAGGTGCAAGCACATCGGTACCCGCCGTCATGCCAATATTGATGATCGAACCATCCGCTACCGTGGCGTTGATCACCGTGCTCTCGGTACCTTTGCTCTCATTGCTCACGGCACCGATGGTTCCCAGAGACGTGCTGGAGACCGTGAAGTTTTTACATACTGGGCGGGCATTGAGTGATGTAGCCGGAATGGTCATTTTCACATTGGTAATAGTCGTGACTGTTTTGCCACTGGTATTCGTACAGGTAATTCCCGTTGAGTTTGTTGTTGCCGAAAACGCCACTTTGCTCAGGTAGTTATAGCTTTTAATGGTTAATGCGGTATCACCAAGCGTACCGGTGGTGCAGTTATACGGATTAGGGCCAGTTGAGTAGTTGCAGACCACGCTCGGCACGGCAGTGAAACTTGGGTAGGTTGAGGCACTGGACCCAAATGTGTAGTTGGTGACGTTGACTTGATAGGTGCCTCCGGTAACCGGCGGTGAACCGCCGCCGATGGCGAAGACTTGGCTGTCCGTCAGCGTGGTTTCATCGGTATCAATGGTGTACGAGAGCAGGGCTACACCAGAGTTCGAGCTGAAAATAGACGAAGAAGCGGTCTGATTGGAGTTGTTCGTCGGATTCGAGCCGGGCACGACCTTGCCGCGCACAGGATCGGTCTGACTCACGCTGTCGGCGAAATCGGCATTGGTGACCACCAGCTGCGTGCCGGAGGTCGGCGTCCAATTGGTCAATTCAGACAGGTTGATGGACGTAAACGGGACGTATTTCAGCACACAACTCTGCAGCGTCGTGACTGAAGTATCACAGGCGGATTTCGCATTGGTGATCTTATCAATGGCCTCGGGCTCGAG
>CAJBVC010000265.1 GCA_903958915.1 uncultured beta proteobacterium | reverse complement strand
ATGCTCGATGGCGGCGCCGATCCTCGCTATCTGTCGCGCCGCCTGATGCGCATGGCCAGTGAAGACATCGGGTTGGCTGACCCGCGTGCCTTGCGCATGGCGCTGGACGCCGCGGAAGTGTTTGAGCGCCTTGGAAGCCCGGAAGGAGAACTCGCGCTAGCGCAGTGCGTGGTGTACTTGGCAGTAGCGCCGAAGTCCAACGCGGTTTACACCGCATTCAAGAAGGCCAAGGCCCTGGTACAGGGGGATGGATCTCGCCCCGTGCCGGTGCATTTGCGCAATGCGCCCACGCCATTGATGAAGCAACTCGACTTCGGCAAAGCCTACCGCTACGCACACGACGAACCCGACGCCTTTGCTGCCGGGGAGCGTTACCTGCCTGATGGACTACAAGAACCCGATTTCTACCGTCCCGTGGAGCGTGGGCTGGAAATTCGCATCGCGGCAAAGCTGCGCGACTTGAAAGAACGCAATGCGCAAGCCCGTGCACCAAAAGCAAAAGATGGTCGCGCTTAAGGTGCAAGGGTAAACCCTCCTCGTGACGGTCTCGATCGACAGACGCCTTCGTTACAATCGTCCGGCTAGCCCATCAAGCTGGCGCTGGCGAACTTCTTGCTTTGTCTTGGGTAAGTGCAAATCAGGCTGAATCCAGTGTGAGCCCGTGGTTCGGTTGCGGTTAGTTTGAGCGCTCGCCAGACATTCGAGAGGTTTTATGGACATATTGCTGCAACAGATCATCAATGGCCTGGTATTGGGGAGTATGTACGCCTTGATCGCCTTGGGCTACACCATGGTGTACGGGATCATCAATCTGATCAATTTCGCCCACGGGGAAGTCATGATGGTGGGGGCTTTGACAAGCTGGACCATCATTGGCCTGATGCAGGAGTCCATGCCAGGCACACCGGGATTTGTCATCCTGATCATTGCGCTCGTCATTGCCTGCGTCGTTGCCGCATCGCTGAACTTTGTCATCGAGAAAGTGGCATACCGCCCGTTACGCAATAGCCCAAAGCTCGCCCCCTTGATCACTGCCATTGGGATGTCGATCCTGCTGCAAACGCTGGCCATGATCATCTGGAAGCCAAACTACAAGTCCTATCCGACCTTGCTTCCGACGACCACGATCGATATTGCTGGCGCCGTGATCACGCCGACGCAGGTGATGATTTTGAGCGTGACCGCCGCATCGTTGGCGATTTTGATGTGGCTGGTCAACTACACCAAGCTCGGTCGTGCCATGCGGGCAACGGCGGAAAATCCACGTGTGGCCGGCCTCATGGGTGTCAAGCCGGATATGGTCATCTCGGCTACTTTCATTATCGGAGCGGTCCTGGCAGCCATTGCCGGCGTCATGTATGCCTCGAACTACGGTACCGCTCAGCACGCCATGGGGTTTCTGCCTGGCCTGAAGGCATTTACTGCCGCGGTTTTTGGCGGTATCGGCAACCTCGCTGGCGCTGTCGTCGGTGCCATTTTGCTGGGCCTGATCGAATCCATCGGCGCGGGCTACATCGGCGCACTCACGGGCGGAATCCTGGGTAGTCACTATTCGGACATTTTTGCCTTCATTGTTCTGATCATTGTGTTGACGCTGCGTCCCTCAGGTTTGTTGGGTGAGCGTGTGGCGGATCGCGCTTGAGCCGGAGATCACCATGAAACACCAAAAGCTGATTGTTTCCCTCCTCGCCGGACTGGGCTTGCTCGTTTTGCCGTTGCTCCTGCAGGGCTTCGGTAACGCCTGGGTGCGTATTGCCGATATGGCATTGCTGTACGTTCTGCTGGCACTGGGTTTGAACATCGTTGTTGGGTATGCCGGTTTGCTGGATTTGGGCTATGTCGCATTTTTTGCGATTGGCGCCTATATGTACGGTCTGATGGCATCACCGCACTTGGGGGAAACCTTTCAGGCCGTTGCCACGATGTTTCCAAACGGCTTGCACACGCCGCTGTGGTTGGTGTTGCCGCTGGCTGCCGGGTTGGCGGGGATTTTCGGGGTCCTTCTGGGTGCACCCACACTGCGACTGCGGGGAGACTACCTCGCCATCGTCACTTTGGGTTTTGGCGAGATCATCCGCGTTTTTCTGAACAATCTGGACCACCCGTTCAACATTACCAATGGCCCCAAGGGGGTCAGTCAAATCGACTCGTTAACTTTCTTTGGTGTGAGTTTCGCCAAGAAATTGTCCGTCTTCGGAATTGATTTTGCTCCCGTAACCCTGTACTACTACCTGTTCCTCGCATTGGTAATTTTTAGCGTGGTGATTTGCCATCGCCTGGAACTCTCTCGCGTGGGCAGGGCCTGGATGGCGATTCGCGAAGATGAAATTGCAGCCAAAGCGATGGGCATCAACACACGCAATCTGAAGTTGCTGGCGTTCGGTATGGGCGCCACGTTTGGGGGGGTATCGGGCGCCATGTTTGCGGCTTTTCAGGGGTTTATTTCGCCGGAATCCTTCAGCCTGATGGAGTCAGTCATGATCGTAGCCATGGTGGTGCTGGGGGGGGTCGGCCATCTGCCGGGCGTCATTCTGGGGGCAGTACTGTTATCGGCATTACCTGAAGTGCTCCGCTACGTGGCAGGGCCATTGCAGGATATGACCGGTGGCCGGTTGGATGCCTCCATTCTTCGCCAGCTTCTCATCGCGCTTGCCATGATCAGTGTCATGCTGCTGCGCCCGCGTGGTTTGTGGCCATCCCCCGAGCATGGCAAGTCGCTGCAAAGCCTGAAGGGTTGAATTGAACCACGGTGCAACAAAATGACAGACACAGTACTTAACGTTTCAGGTGTTTCCAAACGGTTCGGCGGGCTGCAGGCGCTCAGTGACGTGGGCATCAACATCAAGCGTGGGCAGGTCTATGGGCTTATCGGTCCCAATGGTGCCGGGAAGACCACATTTTTCAATGTGCTGACCGGCTTGTACACCCCGGACAGTGGCACGTTTGAACTTGCCAACAAACCGTACCAGCCGACGGCAGTGCACGCCGTCGCGAAGGCAGGCATTGCCCGCACGTTTCAAAACATCCGGTTGTTTGCCGAGATGACTGCGCTGGAAAACGTCATGGTGGGGCGCCACATTCGTACCCATTCGGGGCTGCTCGGTGCCATATTTCGCACCCAAAGTTTCAAGACCGAGGAAGCCGCCATCGCCAGCCGAGCGCAGGAGTTGCTGGAATATGTTGGTATTGGAAAATTTGCCGACTACAAGGCGCGCACCTTAAGCTACGGCGACCAGCGCCGGCTGGAGATTGCCCGTGCGCTGGCAACCGATCCGCAACTGATTGCGCTCGATGAGCCGGCAGCGGGAATGAATGCGACCGAGAAGGTAATGTTGCGTGAGTTGATTGACCGTATCCGCAACGACAACCGCACCATCCTGTTGATCGAGCACGATGTCAAACTGGTGATGGGGTTGTGTGATCGCGTGACCGTGCTCGACTACGGCAAACAGATCGCCGAGGGCACGCCGGCGGATGTGCAACGCAATGAAAAAGTGATTGAAGCCTATTTGGGTACCAGCGGCCACTAAGGCAGCTGCGGCGCAAGGAAGATATGGAAACAAAGACTTTGCTGAAGGTGACCGGACTGAAGGTGTCCTACGGAGGAATCCAGGCTGTCAAAGGTGTGGATTTCGAGGTGCATGAAGGTGAGCTGGTGTCGCTGATTGGCTCCAACGGTGCAGGCAAGACCACCACGATGAAAGCCATTACCGGAACCCTGCCCATCAACGCCGGGGACATCGAATATTTGGGAAAGAGCATTCGCGGACAAGGCCCCTGGGATCTGGTGAAACAGGGGTTGGCCATGGTGCCCGAAGGTCGCGGCGTCTTCACCCGGATGACCATCATCGAGAACCTGCAGATGGGCGCCTACATTCGCAACGATACGGCAGATATCGCGTTGGACATTGACAAGGTATTTTCGATTTTTCCACGGCTCAAGGAGCGGCGTGACCAGTTGGCTGGCACCATGTCGGGTGGCGAGCAGCAAATGCTGGCCATGGGTCGGGCGCTGATGAGCCGCCCCAAGGTGCTTTTGCTCGACGAACCGTCCATGGGGCTCTCACCGCTCATGGTGGACAAGATCTTTGAGGTCGTTCGCGATGTCTATGCACAAGGCGTCACGGTGCTGCTGGTCGAACAAAACGCCAGCCGAGCGCTGGGCATTGCCAACCGGGGCTACGTCATGGAGTCCGGCATTGTCACCATGTCGGGAGATGCCAAACAGATGCTTAACGACCCCAAAGTGCGGGCCGCATACCTTGGCGAATGAGTAGCGTGAGGGTGGGTGCAGCGATGCACGCAACTACGTAGGTCCTTTTTGTGAGTATCCACGTCTGGGCGCTATTGTTCGTGACCCTGGTCTGGGGGGCGACCTTTCCGGTGCTGAAGGTGGCGACGGCCCAACTCAGTGGCGTCGAGGTGTCGGCAGTGCGCTTCATGATTGCTGCGGTCTGCATGTTGCCGGTGGTTCTCAGAGTCCCACGGGCAACCTGGAAAGACGGTGCGCTACTGGGTGCATTGGTGCTGGTTTCGTACGTCGCACAGGCTTTTGGATTGGAGTTCATATCGTCCAACCGCAGTGCTTTTCTGACCAGTCTCAACGTGTTGATGGTTCCGCTGTTGGGCATCGCCTTCGGTGCGCGCCCAACCTGGCTGATCCTCGCGTCGGCTGTGATCGCTTGTACCGGCATCGGGCTCATGTCGTGGGATGGAGGCAGCGATTTGGTAGCCGACGCCGCAACGGTTTTTGGTGCGTTTGCCTACGCACTGTACGTCATTGTCCTGTCGCAGCGCGCCAGTCGGCATTCGCCTTTGCAACTCGCAGGTACCCAGATTGTGTGGATGGCCGCCTTAGGCACTCTATGGATGCTATTAGCCGCCTGGGGCAGTGACACATTGCAAACCCTACCTTCCCGGATAAGCCTGCCCATCCTGGCTGGCTTGGCCTACCTGGGCATTGTTGCTACCGCTGGCATGCTTTTTTTGCAAGCCATGGCGCAACGTTATGTGAGTGCCGACAAGGCGGCGCTGATTTACGCCATGGAGCCGGTTTTTGCCGCACTGTTCGCATGGCTATGGTTGGCCGAGGTTTTGACGCTGCAGGCGGCGTTTGGCGGTGCCATGGTGGTGGGCGCAGTCATTCTGAGCGAGTACCGGGCATCAAGCAGTTGACTTGTCGGCTTCGGAAGTAAAGGAATCGGCGAAAAATTCTTCGGCTGGTAGCTTGCCATGCGCTGTGAAGTCGTTCTTGGCACTTTCGACAACGATTGGTGCGCCGCACACATAGACTTGGTGGTTTTGCAGATTCGGGAAATCCTCCAGCACCGCGCGGTGGACAAAGCCTGTGCGTCCGCTCCAACCATCTTCTGGTGTGGCGTCGGATACCACGGGCACGTAGCGCAGATGGGGCAAAGTGGGTAATTGCGCCTCGATCCACGACTGCAAATACAGGTCCGATGGGCGTCGCCCGCCCCAGTACAGCGTGGTTGGGCGCGTGATGCCGGCATATTGCATGTGTTCAATCAGTGCCTTGATCGGCGCAAACCCGGTGCCAGATGCCAAAAGGATGATGGGCTTGTCCGATTTCTCACGCAGAAAGAAACTTCCAAACGGACCCTCAATCCGCACAATTTCTTTCTCCTTCATGTCACCAAACACATGGTCTGTGAATCGGCCTCCCGGCATGTGGCGAATGTGCAGCTCGATGCCCGGTCCGTGGTGTGGAGCATTGGCCATCGAATAACTGCGACGCACGCCGTCGCGCAAGATGAATTCGACGTATTGGCCCGCCCGGAAATTGAACGCCTCGTTGGCAGGGAGTTGCAATTGCAAAAGCATGACGTCATCCGAGACCCTGGACAAGCCAGAGACACGCGCTGGCATCTTCCTGATCGGCACTGCGCCCTCTTCGGTGACCTGCTTGGATTCAAGCACCAGGTTCGACTGGGCAGTGGCACAACAGGTGAGAATCAGACCGCCAACTTCCTCTTCCGGGGAGAGTGCCTTGGTCTGGTGGTTGCCCAGGGTGACCTTGCCCGACAGCAGCCGGCACTTACAGGACCCACAGGCTCCGTCCTTGCAGCCGTAGGGCAAGCCAACCCCCTGACGTACCGCTGCAGCAAGGACCGTTTCATCCCATTGCACATCAAACGTACGTCCACTGGGCTCCGCCTTGACTGTGAACACTGGCGTACCTGGGGCTGTGGCGATCATCTTTTGGTTATCCTTATCGACAATTTGAAAGAGAGCGTGATTTTGCCTTCAATCTACAACCCTCTTGGTGCGTTACCCGCTCGATTTCGTCGCGAACGTCTGCTGATCGTGGGCTGTGGCGACGTCGGGATGCGTGTCGCTCGCCTGGCGCTTGGCAAAACCCGGGTAATGGCCTTGACCTCGACCGCCGAGCGTGTTGCGTCGCTGCGCGCGCAAGGCATTGTCCCTTTAAGAGGTAACCTGGACCAGCCCGCTACGCTGCGCCGACTGGCCGGTTTGGCGACGCGGGTGTTGCATCTGGCGCCTCCTCCGGGCGAGGGGCAGACCGACCCTCGCACGCTGGCGCTGGTGCGTGCATTGCGCTTGCGCCACACTCCACGCAGTGCAATCTATGGGTCTACGAGTGGAGTTTATGGCGACTGTCAGGCGAGTTGGGTCGATGAAACATGGCCGCAGCGCCCCGAAACTGCACGTGCCGGGCGACGCGTGGACGCCGAGTTGCGTTGGCGCTTGTACGGCCGAGTGACCGGTGTGCGGTGCGGTATTTTGCGGATTCCGGGCATTTACGCGCCGGACCGGGAAGGCGGCACTCCGCGCAGCAGATTGTTGAAGTCCATCCCTGTCTTGCGGTCCGAAGACGATGTCTACACCAACCATATCCATGCTGACGACCTGGCGCGTGCCTGCCTGCTAGCCCTGTGGCGTGGCGCAGCGCAACGGGTCTACAACGTCAACGACGACACCATTCTCAAAATGGGGGACTACGTGGACCTCGCGGCCGACTTGTACGGCCTGCCCCGGCCACCTCGCATTGCAAGGGACGAGGCGCCCGCCCGCCTGCCACCGATGCTGCTGAGCTTCATGCAGGAGTCGCGGCGCATGGTCAATACCCGTCTGAAGAAGGAGTTGGGGCTGCAGTTGCAGTACCCGACAGTTCGTGAGGGGTTGGATACGCGCGCAACAACAGTTTCCAGACCAGCCAGCTGGTCATTAGAGTGATGGGGCATGCCCACAGCACGTCGCTGAGCCAGTGCGCGCTGTCCGCGATGCGTGCGAAGCCCACCAACAACCCGCACAGCGTACCGATGGCAAGCCACAGCATTTTGCGCCGCATCACCAACGCCAGCGACGCCAGAAAAAACCCACAGGCGACGTGCCCGCTGACAAAGGAGCAATTGTTGTTGCATTGATCGGTGATCACGCCGGCGCGGGTGAACTGTTGCGTGCCGCCAAAATGCTCTACCTGGTAGGGACGGGCGCGCTGCCAGTGGTCCTTGAATCCGGCATTCACCACCAGGCCTGGCCCCAGGGCTCCGGCCAACACAAAGAAAGCCAGCGGCAGGCGCCATTGGCGACCATTGCGTCCAACACTTACCGCCACCCACAGGACCAGGGCGAAGAAAATGGCGCCCCGAAATACCGCTGGCACGTACAGGTTGATGCCGAGCACCCACCACCAGGAAGTTGCGGTAATGGGGTCACCCGGTCCCGTGAACTGCTTCGCGGTGAGCAGATCCAGCTCCGTCCACAATGTGGGGATGCAAGCGAGCACAACAGACACCACCACCAGCACCCAGAACACTTTCGGGGTTTGTATGGTCGGGACGGATTTGACAGGTTGCGTCGACATTCAAGGTCAGGGAGTTGGGTGCATTGTCGATGATTTGTCGCCGTACTACAGCGTATCGTCGGACCTGGTCAGGGACACCCGGCTAGAGCGATAATCCGGGTTTAGTACGAGCATCGAGCGCCATGAAAAATTGTATTCTTGTGACGGGGGGGGCGGGGTTCATTGGTTCCAACTTTGTGTTGGACTGGCTGTCATGTTGCGACGACGCCATCGTTAATCTGGACATACTCAGCTATGCGGGTAATTTGCAGAACCTGGCCAGTGTGCAGAATGACCCTCGGCATGTCTTTGTGCAGGGCGACATTGGCGATAGTGCCCTGGTTTCGGAGCTGCTGGCCAATCATCAACCCCGTGCCATTGTGAATTTTGCCGCTGAGTCCCATGTGGACCGGTCTATCCACGGCCCTGAAGCCTTTGTACAAAACAATATTGTTGGAACCTTCCGTTTGCTGGAAGCTGTGCGCGGTTACTGGTCCGCCTTGGCGGACGGCAAAAAGGCATCGTTTCGGTTTTTGCATGTATCCACAGACGAGATCTACGGGTCGTTGGGCCATGACGAACCGGCGTTTACCGAGCAGCACCCACACGAGCCCAATAGCCCCTACAGCGCGAGCAAAGCCGCCAGCGACCATTTGGTACGTGCCTGGCACCACACCTACGGGTTACCGGTGCTCACTACCAACTGCTCCAACAACTATGGCCCCTACCATTTCCCCGAAAAACTGATTCCGCTGGTCATCGTCAACGCGCTGGCCGGCAAACCGCTGCCGGTGTATGGTGACGGTCAGCAGATTCGCGACTGGCTCTATGTCACCGACCATTGCAGTGCCATTCGGAGGGTATTGCAGGCCGGTAGGGTGGGGGAAACCTACAACGTGGGTGGGTGGAACGAGCAAGCCAATCTCACGATCGTGCAAACCATTTGTAGCCTGCTGGATCGCATGCGCCCGCGCGCGGACGGCAAGCCCTACCACGACCAGATCACTTTTGTAACCGACCGCCCCGGGCACGATCGGCGTTATGCCATTGATGCCCGAAAACTCGAGCGCGAACTGGGCTGGAAGCCTGCCGAAACATTCGAGAGCGGCATAGAAAAGACCGTTCAATGGTATCTGGCGCATCAGGATTGGGTGACCAACGTGCAAAGTGGTGCTTATCGTGATTGGGTGCGCACGCAGTACGGTAACCCGGCCAGTGCAGCATGAAGGTTCTGTTGTTGGGACGCGAAGGGCAGGTGGGCTGGGAACTGCAACGCAGCCTGCAGCCTTTGGGAGAACTCATCGCGTTGGGGCGCAATAGCGCCGATAACGTGGACGGTCTGTGTGGTGACCTCACGCAGTTGGAACCATTGGCGCAGACCGTTCGATCTGTTCGCCCTGACGTCATCGTCAATGCGGCGGCCTACACTGCGGTGGACCGGGCGGAAAGCGAGCCCGAGCTGGCCCACATTATCAATACTCTGGCGCCGGGAGTGTTGGCGCAAGAAGCCCAGAAACTCGGTGCCTGGATGGTGCACTACAGCACGGATTACGTCTTTGATGGCACTGGTCAGAGACCCTGGCGTGAAGACGACGGCACCGGTCCGCTGAGTGTGTATGGGCGAACCAAGCTCGAAGGCGAGAAGGCGGTTGCGCTGTGTGCAAGACATTTGATATTTCGCACCAGTTGGGTTTATGGTGCACGTGGTGGCAATTTCGCCAAAACCATGCTACGTCTTGCAACGCAGCGCGAAAGCCTGCAGGTGATCGACGACCAGCGCGGTGCGCCCACCGGAGCCGACCTGCTGGCCGACTGCACAGCGCACGCTCTGTCGGCACGCGCACCCTTTGCGGGCGTGTACCATCTCGCAGCGGCAGGGGAAACCAGCTGGTTTGACTATGCAAATTACGTCTTTTCGCAGGTACAGACTGCGCGACCAGCTATGAAATTGATAGTGAAAGATGTGCAACCCATTCCAACCTCGGCGTATCCGACTGCAGCCGCACGTCCACTGAACTCGCGGCTGAATACGTCCAAGCTGCAAGCCACGTTTGGCCTGCACCTGCCGGACTGGAGAATCGGAGTTGCCCGTATGTTGAAGGAAATGAACCATGAATAGCGCCGCCCATTCTCAAAGCGCATCCCGCAAGGGCATCATCCTTGCCGGTGGGTCGGGTACTCGACTGCACCCCGCCACGCTGGCCATGAGCAAGCAACTGCTGCCGGTGTACGACAAGCCGATGATCTACTACCCATTGAGCACGCTGATGCTGGCAGGGATGCGTGACATTCTGGTCATCAGCACGCCGCAGGATACGCCGCGTTTCACCCAATTGCTGGGCGATGGCAGCCAGTGGGGGTTGAACCTGCAGTACGCGGTGCAGCCCAGTCCGGACGGGCTGGCCCAAGCGTTTCTGATTGGCGAGAGTTTCATCGGCAATAGCACCAGCGCTCTGGTGCTTGGGGACAATATTTTTTATGGCCACGACCTGCACACGCTCTTGCACAGCGCTCATGGGCAGCCTGAGGGAGCCACGGTCTTTGCCTACCATGTGCAGGACCCGGAGCGTTATGGCGTGGTGGCTTTCGATGCGGCCGGACGTGCGCGCAGCATCGAAGAAAAGCCGACCAGGCCGCAGAGCAATTTTGCTGTTACTGGCCTGTATTTCTACGACAACCAGGTGGTGGATATTGCGAAAGCGGTGAAACCCAGCCACCGTGGCGAGCTGGAGATTACGTCCGTTAACCAAGCCTATCTTGAGCAGCGCCAACTCAGCGTACAAATCATGCAGCGCGGCTATGCCTGGCTTGACACCGGAACCCATGACAGTTTGCTGGAAGCCAGCCAGTTCATCGCGACGCTAGAGCGTCGCCAGGGTCTGAAGATTGCCTGCGTCGAAGAAATCGCCTGGCGCAACGGATTCATTAACGACGAACAACTGGCCCGACTTGCCGTACCGCTGGCCAAGAACGGCTATGGGAAGTACCTGCAAGGGTTGCTGGGTGAGGGCAAATTGACATGAAGGTCACACCTACCGCAATTCCTGATGTGCTGCTGATCGAGCCGCGCGTGTTCGGCGACGTTCGGGGGTTTTTTTACGAGAGTTTCAACCAGCGCGCTTTCGCCAGCGCGACCGGTCTGGATGTGGACTTTGTGCAGGACAATCACTCGCGGTCGCAGCAAGGCGTGCTGCGGGGCTTGCACTACCAGATACGCCAGCCGCAGGGTAAGCTGGTGCGGGTTGCCGTAGGCGAGGTGTTTGACGTTGCGGTGGATTTGCGTCGCCGCTCGCCAACCTTCGGAAAATGGGTGGGGTTCCTGCTTTCGGCAGAAAACAAGTTGCAGATGTGGGTGCCACCAGGCTTTGCGCACGGTTTCGTTGTGCTATCCGAAGCCGCTGAATTTCTGTACAAGACGACCGACTACTACGCGCCTGAACACGAGCAGTGCATCGCCTGGAATGATCCATCGATTGGAATTGTCTGGCCGGCCCTGCCAATGGAGCCTAAGTTGTCGGCAAAAGACCAAGCCGGCAGTCCACTGGCGACGGCGCTGACCTTTGAGTGACAGGCAATGCGCCTTTCTCAATATTTCCCCGTCTTCCTTGTGGCCTTTTTAGCCGCTTGCTCGTCGTTCGAAAAGCCGGTGCCAGTCCAACTAACCACCCCAGCCCCGGCACCGGCGGCCCCCTCACTGGTCGGTGGGCAATGGTTCGCGTTCTCCGTGGAAGGATTGGATGAAGTTGCTCCGCCCAAACCCGCGTTGCGCTGGATTCGCACGGACCGCGTAGAGGGCAGCGGTGGTTGCAATGGCTTCTCCGCTTTGGCCAATCCTCAAGGCGTTCATCTGCGGTTTGCCAATCTGATGCCCGTGGGCAAGCCCTGCATGACGATGCCTGGTGGTCAGGAGGACAAGTTTTTCAAGGCATTGGAGCGTGCCCGCGCGTTGCGTTTCGAGGGTGATGCTCAATTGGTGTTGCTGGATGAAGATGCGCGAGTCGTGGCAAGGTTCACCCGATCGCCCTGACGCTCCTGAATCCAGGCGAGCGCCCATTGCACGGCCATAGCCAGGTTGTGGGTCGCTGCCTCGCCCACTGAAGCTCCCAATTCGAACGACTCACCTCGTATTGCGAGCAAGGTGGTGGGTGGTGGTAAGCATCCCTGAACGTCCACGTACACTTGCAGCAAGGCTTCCGGTGTCAATGCATGGCTGGTATAACTTGCATCGCGCGCAGGCCGGCACGAGTGAATTTCAAACGGTGCAGCACAGCTGGCACTGGCATCGACCAAAAGAATGTGTTGGCGAGCAACCAAGTCCAGCGCATGTTCAACCTGAAGCTGGTAATCCTCCAGGAACTCGACTTTATCCCGTGCACTGTCACCCAGCGCCCGCTGCAAGCCTTGGATCAACAGCGGTCCCAACGCGTCGTCAGCCCGACTGAGGTTGCCCC
The DNA here is from genome assembly GCA_903958915.1 of uncultured beta proteobacterium. GTDB lineage: Bacteria > Pseudomonadota > Gammaproteobacteria > Burkholderiales > Burkholderiaceae_C > Allorhodoferax. The sequence goes on along the minus strand of CAJBVC010000265.1, from coordinate 12,366 downwards.
AGCCCAATACCAAGATTGCCGGGCTGGTAATGGTCAGGGCTCCAGAACCGCAAGTGCAGGCGCGGGCCGCGTCATTCCCAGTTCCGGGGACTTTTGAACGTGGTCAAGCACCGCGCCATCGGCTGCAAGCAAAGTGACCTCCAGAGGCATCTTTCCAAGGGCGTGAGTAGCGCACGAGAGACAGGGGTCATAGGCGCGGATGGCGACCTCGATATGGTTAAGCAAACCCTCCGTCAGTTCCTGGCCATCAAGATACTCACTTGCGACCGAGCGGACTGCTTCGTTCATGGCCTGGTTATTGTGGGTAGTAGAAACAATCAGGTTGCACATCGTCACCAGATCATCGGCGCCAACCTCGTAATGGTGCATCAATGTGCCGCGCGGAGCCTCAATCACGCCTGCTCCTGCCAATTTTCTGGGACCAGCGGCCATCAGGTCACCCGCGAGCAGCACGGGGTCATCAAGTAGTTCGGCAATCACCTCCATTGAATGCAGTAGCTCGATCATGCGCGCCCAGTGGTACGCCAGTGTTGCGTGTATCAGCGTTCCCTTGCCCCAGGCGACAAACTCCTTTCGCGCAGCCTCAGCCAAAGGGCTGGGAATGAAATCGCAGTTCTGGACTCTCGCCAGTGGCCCCACTCGGTACCAACCCGAAATGTTCCCCAGGCTCTTGAGGTATGGAAACTTCATGTAACTCCAGGGTTTCACCTCTTCTTCGATGAGATCGAGGTAGTCCTGGTCACTGATGCCATCCGCAATGATCTTTCCACTCGCATCGCGCGCGCGCAATACACCGTCGTAAAAGTCGAGTGCACCGTCCGATCGCACCAGGGACATCATGTTGGACTGAAAGTTCCCAAAGCCATCATAGAGTTTGCTGTTTTGCGTGTGCAGTGACTTCACAATTGCGACAGCCGACTGCGCCCATTCCAGCATTCTGGGTACATCCTGGCGAAGCAAGTCACGGTCAGCCAGGCTAAGGTGTTTATTGACGCCGCCCGGTACCGAACCGGTGCCATGGATGCGTTTGCCAGCGGTCACGCGAATCACCTCCTGGCCGAACTTGCGCATCATGACCCCCTGCATGGCGATCTCGGGATGGGCTTTCGCGACGCCAACGATGTTGCGTAGGGCGACATCGGAATCAAAGCCAAACAAGAGATCGGGCGAGGAAAGGTGGAAGAAGTGCAAGGCATGCGACTGCATCATCTGGCCATAGTGCATCAGTCGCCGCAGCTTTTCGGCACTGACCGTGATGGGTTGCGCACCAACGATGTGGTCGAGCGCCTTGGAGGCCGCCAAATGGTGCGAAACCGGACAGATTCCGCACAAACGTTGCACCATCACCGGCACTTCCCAGTACGGGCGACCTTCAATGAATTTCTCGAAGCCGCGAAACTCGACAATGTGTAGTCGCACCTGCTGCACACGGCGCTGTTCGTCGACCAGAATCGTTACCTTGCCATGACCCTCCACGCGTGACACAGGGTCAATGGCGACGCGGCGCAATGTGGAAGGGTCGCTCGCAGTTTCCAGATTAGCATTCATGAGAGCCTCTGTCCTCAATCAAAATGAATCAGGCCGTGGCCCAGCTTCGGAGTTCGTCCGGCCATCAGGTCGATGAGAAACTTCCAGATCGCATCCGCAGAAGGGGGACAACCCGGAAGGAAATAATCCACATGAACAACTTCCAGTATGGGATGGACCTTGTTGAGCGGTAAGGGCAATTCGGAGTCGTCTGGGATCCGGCTGCCCGGTCGCAAGCCGATTCCGGCCTGATAAACACCGGTGAGCAAGGTGCCAACGTTGTGGTGGTTTCGCTGCGCGGGCAGGCCACCATTGACAGCACAGGCACCCAGGGCGATCAAGGTTTTGCATTGGCGGCGGAACTCTCTGAGCACCTCGACGTTCTCGGAATTGCAGAGTCCACCTTCAATCAGGCCGATATCGCACTTTCCAACTTCCTTGATGTCGGTTAGCGGCGACCGATCAAACTCAATCAAGTCGATAAGCGGAAACAGCTTTTCATCGATGTCCAGCAAGGACATGTGGCACCCGAAACACCCGGCCAGCGAGACGGTGGCGACCTTCAGCTTGCGCTGCACCCCAGGACTTGCAATTGCTGTCAATTTGCTTTCTCCTCAGCCATACTGGCCAACGGCTGTGCATCGTAGGTGCGCTCACCAATCGGTACGGCAAAGCCAACGCGTTTGGGCAGAATAACGCCAACCGGACAGACATGGGCGGCCCGATCCGTGAGCGCCATGTTGGTGTCACCGAGTTTGCCGCTCACGCTGTTAACGATCAAATGGGAGTCGATGCCATAACCACCTATCGCAAAGATGTTCTTGCCATCGACATCCTGGCTGGCCTGAACGCACAAACCGCACAGAATGCAACGGTTGAAGTCCAGCAAGATGTCGGGATGCGTCGCGTCGACCTGGCGGTTGGGGTAGAACTCTTCAAAACGTGGCCCGCGCATTTCCAGCTGGTAAGCGGTCGCCTGCAACAGGCAATCACCGCTTTTCTCGCAGGACGGGCAAAAGTGGTTGCCCTCAATGAACAGCATTCGCAGCAAGGTTCGGCGATGGTGATCAAGTTCACTAGTCCGGCTTTCAACTTCAAGTCCCGCAGTGGCCTTTAGAGTGCATGCCGAAGCATACCGTCCGTTGACCTTGACCACACACAAGCGGCAGGATGCCCCTGGATGAAACCCCGGTCGCGAACACAGATGGGGAATGAAGCGCCCCGCTTGGGTCGCAGCCTGCAAAATGGTTTCACCGCTCTGAAACTCGACGTCCACTCCATCCAGCGAGAAGCAGTCACTGTCGTACCGTGTGTTTGCCACCTTAGCCTCCCATCTCTTGATCGATGCCAAACGCCATCGGGCAACTGCGCGCGCCCGTCATGCCTGATTCTCCAGATGCGCCGCTGCATCGTCGCGGCCGGTGAGATGCCGTGCCACGGACAACTCGGCGTCGAGGTCAAACCCTGGTTCGAAGTACAGGGATTTCAGCCGGTTCTCGTACGCAGGTCGAAACTTTTCTATCGTCTCATGCAAAGAGTTGCAAGCGGCTGCTCCGAGTCCACAATGGGTGGCGACATGCATTAGCTTGTCCATCTCCAACAGCACATCGACATCGTAGCGTGACCCGTACCCCGCGGCCAACTTGTCCATCCGTTTGACCACAAGCGCGGTCCCCACCCGACAGGGCGTGCAGAAACCACAGCTTTCATGGGCGAAAAAATGCGCAAAGTTGCGCGCCACTTCAAACATATCGCGCGACCGGTCGAACACCATGAAGGCGCCAGCCGTGGGGACATCCTCGAACGCAATTCGCCGCCCAAACTCAAACGCTGAGAGGCACACTCCCGAAGGACCTCCCACTTGGACCGCCTGGGTATCGCGCGCGCCGCATGCTTCGAGCAAGGTGCGCACGCTGGTGCCATAAGGGTACTCGTAGATTCCAGGGTACTCGCAGTCTCCTGATATGGAGTGAATCTTGGTTCCAGTGGACTTTTTGGTGCCGATACCGGCCCACCACGTGCCTCCGTTCAAGGCAATCAGGCTGGCGGCGCAATAGGTCTCGACGTTGTTGACGGTGGTGGGTTGCCCGAGATATCCCTTCTCCACCGGAAACGGCGGGCGGATTCGTGGCGTGCCGCGTTTTCCCTCCAGGGATTCGATCAGCGCAGACTCTTCGCCGCACACATAAGCGCCGGCTCCAAGATGAATCTCGATATCAAAGTCAAAGTCCGCTTCGCCAAGAATCGCGCTGCCCAGCAAGCCCTGTTCGCGACGGCGCTGCAGCACGGCTTGCAGTGCGTCCAGCAGGTAGCTGTACTCGCCACGCAGGTACACGAGCCCGCGCTTGGCTCCCAGGACCCATGCCGCCACGGTCATGCCCTCGAATACGAGATCGGCGTAGCGGTTGAGCAACACGCGATCCTTGAAGGTTCCCGGTTCGCCCTCGTCGGCGTTGCAAATCACGAAGTGCTGTGTGCCGATTGCCTTGCGGCACAGTTCCCATTTGGTTCCCGTGGCAAATCCTGCGCCCCCTCGACCCCGCAAACTGGAAATTTTGATCTCATCGAGCATGCCTTGCGAGCCTCGCGCCAGTGCCGCTTTTAGGGCTTGCCCTGGCTCCAACTGCGAGCCCAACAGCACATCGCTGCGGCGGATGTTATCGTTCGCCACGAACCAGTGCGCGGGCCACTGGGTGATTGGCACCCGCGCCAGAATCAGTTCAGACAATGCGGCTATCCGCTTGCCGTCCAGCTGGCCAATGGCATGTGTGTGGTTGACCAGGACGGAGGGACCCTGATCACACAACCCGATGCAGGAGGTCCGATCCACGCTGACCAGTCCGTCCTGGCTCATTCTCCCCGCGGTCACCTGAAGTCGCACGCAGAGGTCGTTCAAAAGGGCCTCGCTACCCTGCATCCGGTCGGTGATATTGTCACTGAACAAGACCCGATACTGACCGACTGGCCGCTGATGAAAGAAGCGGTAAAACCCGGCGACCCCTTCGACATGCGCCAACGGAAGTTGCAAAGCCTTTGCCACCACGCTCAGCGTGTCACGCGACAGCCATGTTTGCTCAGCCTGGATATCCCGAAGCAGTTGCACCAGACGATCCGGCGCCCGACCGTGACGCTCCAACAGTGTTTCGACATCGAACGCAGTGGGTTTCATGGCTGCATATCCTTGTGTTCATCGCAGAATTGAGGCCATTGTGCGAGTGCCGCAAGGCTAGACACTTGAGGTTTGTCAAACTCCTCAACAAAAACCGATGCGCTGGGAAGGCCCCTAACCGGCCGCGTCGATCAGCTCCGGGCCGATATCACTGACCCGTGTGACACCGGTCAATGCCATGGACACTTCAAACTCGCGCCGGAATGTAGCCAGCAGATCCGCCAGGCCCGACGGACCGCCGCCTGCCAGCGCCCAAATCCACGGCCTGCCGATGAGGACACCATTGGCGCCCAGAGCGATCGCCTTGAAGACATCGACCCCTGAGCGCACCCCACCATCGACGAGTACCTCGACTTTTCCGCCCACCGCTGTTGCAATGGCCGGCAGCTTGGAAATGGTGGAGGCAACGCTGTCCAATTGCCTCCCTCCATGGTTGGAAACAATCACGCCGTCGGCCCCGATGGCCACCGCCGCCAGCGCATCATCGACTTCGAGAATGCCCTTGATCAGCAGTTTTCCGGGCCACATGCTGCGTAGCCACTCGATATCGGACCAGGTCACCGAGGGGTCAAACTGGGCGTCGATCCAGGCTCTGAACGCGTTGAGGTTCGGCGCATCGGGAACCAGTGCCGCGAGACTACCGAAGGTATGGGGCTTGCCGCCGATTGCCACATCGGCAAGCCACCCTGGCCGAATCACCAGTTGCCGCAGTTTGCCAACCTTGCCCGCGAGTGAGCTGGTCAGCATTCCATTGCGGGTGTCGCGGTGGCGCATCCCGGTGACCGGCAAGTCCACCGTGAAGACCAAAGTCGTGCAACCCACTGCCAGAGCGCGCTGCAGCAGCGACTTGACGGCTTCGCGGTCGCGCATCATGTACAGCTGAAACCAGAAAGGCTTGTTCGACGCGTCTTTCACCTCTGACAAAGAGCAGATACCCACGGTCGACAGGGTGAAAGGAATCCCGGCGTCGTTGGCAATACGAACTGCCTGTGCTTCCCCACGGCGCGACATCATGCCCGCCAGACCGATCGGCGCCAACGCCATGGGCATGCTGACCTTTTCCGCCGCCAGTCGCGCCGTCGTGTCGATATGGGATACATCGCGCAGTACGTGCTGTCTGAGTCGTATCCTGCCGAAATCTGTACTGTTGGCTGCCAGAGTCACTTCGTCATTGGCGCCACCATCGATATAGTCAAAGAGAAACCGCGGCAGGCGGCGTTCAGCACGTGCACGAAAGTCCAATGCGGTCGCAGCAACGAGGTCGAGGGTTTTGCCCATCTCAGTGTCCTTCGGTGTCAGGGTGCAATCTTGCGTTTGAGGGCGCGCGCAATCGGTTGTGGCAAATTGGCCAGCGACTCCAGAAGATGCGGCAGCACACGCAGTTTGAGTCCGGCCAGCGTGGGCGGGACGATCGCTTCGATGAGGTGGGGTCCAGGGGTGCGCAATGCGTGCTCGAACGCCGTCAGAAACTCGTCTGTCGTGGTGGCGCACCGGGACGCCACCCCCATGCTTTCACCCATGCGTACAAAATCAAGCGGCGGGGTCTTTAAATCCAATTGTGCTTTGGCTTTGTCGCCAGCCCCGAGCGCTCCCACGCGCTGCAGTTCCACATTCAGAATGGCATAGGAGCGGTTGTTGAACACGATAGTCACCACGTCAAGCTTCTCACGTGCCATGGTCCACAAGGCCTGAATGGTGTACATGGCGGAACCGTCACCTGCCAATGCGATCACCTTGCGATGGGGGCAGGCGATTGCCGCACCGACTGCGTTGGGTAGACCCTGACCGATGGCGCCGCCCGTGAGGGTGATCACGTCATGCGCAGGCGCACCGGCGGTGTACATGGGCAGCATGATGCCCGAAGTTTGCGCTTCATCGACGATGATGGCGTTGTCGGGCATCAATTGCCCAATCGCCTTGCAGACCTTGTCTGCGGTAAATTTTCCGCGCGGTCGGCCTGGGCGTTTCGCAGCCTGCAGCACCGGTGTCGACTGCTCGGCGCCGACCGCCTTGGATAGCTTGTCCAGGCTGCCCAATACATCCTGTGAGTAGGTCGCCAGCGTTTGCAACTGGCAGCCATCGGGTACCAGATAACTCTTTTTGCCAGGGTAGGCAAAGAAAGATACCGGCGCCTTGGCGTCCACCAGAATCAGGTGGTCCAGACCGGCCAACTGCACCGATGCCAGTTCGGCAAGATAGGCGATGCGCTCTACCGGTGGCAGCCCGGCGCCGCGCTCGATGCGTGTCGGAAAAACTTCAGCAAACAGCTTTGCGCCGGTTCTTGCGGCAATGCGGGCTACCGCCATCAATGCATTGCCACGCAGGGCACGACCTCCCAGAAGAATCGCCTTCTTGCTGTCACCCTGCAGGGCCTGTGCAATGGCGGCTACCGCAGCGTCGTCGGCCGCAACTGGTGCCGGGGCGGGAGGTAGAGCTGCCGGCACGCCGCCTTCGCTCCACGATACGTCGGCCGGCAGAATCAGAGTGGCGACCTGCCCTGGCGGTCCCAGGCATGCGCCAATGGCCTCGGCGGCATCGGTGCATAAGTCGTGCGTATTCTTTGACGTTCTCACCCAGGGGGACACATTGCGCGCCACTGTTTCGATGTCTGACTGCAACTGGGCGTCGTACTGCACGTGGTGGGTGGCGTGGTCGCCCACAATGTTCAGTATGGGTACACGCCCCTTGCGGGCGTTGTGCAAATTGGCCAGACCATTGCCCAAGCCGCAGCCCAGATGCAGCAGAGTGGCAGCGGGTTTGTCTGCCATGCGGCCATAGCCGTCGGCTGCCCCGGTAGCGACTCCCTCGAACAGCGCCAGCACCGCACGCATTTGCGGCACCGTGTCAAGTGCAGCTACAAAATGCATCTCGGACGTTCCGGGGTTGGTAAAGCAGGTGGTGATGCCGGCATCTACCAGCGTGCGGATCAGGGCGTTGGCGCCGTTGGACATGAGGATCTCCTGTCTTTTTTTGGGGCGGTTATTGGTCAGCAGACACTCGCGTTGGCAAGTTGAAACCCCGTGAGGGCAAAAGATACCATGCCGCCGGGCCATTGAACGGTAGTTGGCAAGCACGCCCGATCCGCAAACGGTAGACAGGGACCTCTATTGTTTTGTCAGAAGTCTGTCAGTAGGTCTGCCTAACCTGCGTGACTTATGGGTACTTCAATTGACATTCAGCTTGGTCTTGACGACTTGCTCGCGGACCTGCAATACGCGCGCCGGAACCATGAGTTGGGCCGGCTTGCGCTGCTGGCGTATTGCGAGGTAAGGAGCTGGGCGCGCCAGGCCGGCATGCCCTACATTGCGCAGGGGGCTGCGAAGATGTTCACAGAGTCACCCTGCATTTCAAAAGATGAGTTTCTCGAGAAGATTGACGGTTTAATTGATACTCTGGAGTGCCATCAACAGGCCTATCGCAAGTCGACCAAGAACTATGGGGAATCTTCTGAGGCAGCGACCAACCGCGCCACATCTCTGCTTGGTTGATCCGATCCGCACAGTCGACTTTGGTGTCTTGGCGCTGATTGCGGAGGCGGTCTAGTGCTGGTGCCCGAGGCCGGAATCGAACCGGCACACCTTTCGGTACTGGATTTTGAGTCCAGCGCGTCTACCAATTCCACCACTCGGGCCTTGAGAAGGGAAGGCGCGAATTATGGCACATTTAAGGGATGAAATATCCATCCATTGAAGACACGATTGGCAAAACTCCACTGGTCGCCCTGCAGCGCATTGGCGCCCTCGAAAACGCGCAGCGCAACAACGTCATTCTGGGCAAGTTGGAGGGCAACAACCCGGCCGGGTCGGTGAAAGACCGGCCGGCCTTGTCGATGATTCAACGCGCGCAGGAACGCGGCGAAATCAAGCCCGGGGACACGCTGATCGAAGCCACATCGGGCAACACCGGCATTGCGCTGGCCATGGCTGCCGCCATCAAGGGATACCACATGGTGCTGATCATGCCCGAGGACCTCTCCATCGAGCGGGTGCAGACCATGAAAGCGTTTGGTGCCGAACTGATTCTCACGCCCAAGAGCGGCGGCATGGAGTACGCGCGGGATCTGGCCACACAAATGCAGGCCAGTGGCAAGGGCCGCGTGCTCGATCAGTTCGCCAACGCAGACAATCCGCGCATCCACTTTGAAACCACCGGGCCCGAGATTTGGGAAGACACCAAGGGTCGTGTCACCCATTTTGTGAGCGCCATGGGAACCACGGGCACCATTACCGGCGTGTCCAAGTTTCTCAAGAAGAAGAATTCCAATGTCCGCGTGATCGGTGCGCAACCTCAGGAAGGTTCACGCATTCCAGGCATCCGCAAATGGCCGCAGGAGTATTTGCCGAAAATTTACGATGCATCCAATGTGGATGAGCTGGTGTACGTGAGCCAGTCCGATGCCGAAGAGATGTGCCGTCGCCTGGCGCGCGAGGAAGGCATTTTCGCGGGCATTTCTGCGGCCGGTGCGTGCTGGGTGGCCCAACAGATTGCCCAAAAGGAGCGCGATGCAACGGTGGTCTTCATCGTGTGCGACCGTGGCGACCGCTACCTGTCGACCGGCGTGTTTCCCGCATGAGTGCAACTGCATTCCGGTTCTGCCCGCAGTGCGCAACGCCGCTGGAGTTCATCAACCAGATGGAGGATGGTGGTGCCAAGGAGCGGCTGCGTTGCCCCGCATGCAACTTCACCCATTGGAACAACCCCACGCCCGTGCTCGCAGCGGTGATTGAGTACCAGGGGCACATCTTGTTGGCCCGCAATGCGGCCTGGCCAGGAAAAATGTACGCCCTGATCACTGGCTTCATGGAGGCCGGTGAAACGCCCCAGGAAGGCATCCGACGCGAAATTTTGGAGGAGACCTCACTTTCGACTGACGCACTTGCGCTCATCGGCGTGTATGACTTCCAGCGTATGAACCAGATCATCATTGCCTACCATGCGCAGTGCCAAGGCGAAGTTCGCTTGTCTCCCGAGTTGGTGGACTACCGGCTCTACACGCCCGATACGGTGAAGTGCTGGCCAGTCGGCACCGGGTACGCACTGGCCGACTGGTTAACCTCGCGAGGGCATACGCCTTCGTTCGTAGAGTTTCACAAACCTCCATCCGCTTGAAGATGCGCAAGCTGTGGTCGCCTTGGGCGGCGCGCCTACAATCCCGTCAAGTGAAGGATTCCAGATGCAGATTGACAAAGAAATTGATGCCAGTGGCCTGAATTGCCCCCTGCCCATACTGCGTGCCAAAAAGGCACTTTCTGAACTGGTTAGCGGCCAGATATTGAAGGTGGTTGCAACCGACGCCGGTTCCGTGCGCGACTTTCAGGCATTTGCCAAGCAAACCGGCAATGAGCTGGTCGACCAGCAAACGGCGGGCGACACCTACATCCACATCATGCGTCGTCGGTAGTTTCCTTCCCCCCGGGTTTGGTGGCGCGCCAAAGGCCTGGCATAGGGGTTTTGCGTAGGTCAAGGAGGAGCCCGCGCAGCGGGCGGGGGACACGGAGCAAAGCCCTATGCCAGGCCTTTGGCTGGGGTGGTACTTATCCGAGTCTGGCTAGCTGTTGTTTGACTTTGGCCAGTGTGTCACCAAAGTCCGCCACCCGTTTGCGCTCCTGCTCCAGCACTGCAGCCGGTGCTTTCGCCACAAAAGCTTCATTGCCCAATTTAGCATTTGCCTTGGTAATCTGATCTTCCAGCCGTGCCACTTCTTTGCCCAGGCGCGTCTTCTCGGCAGCCACATCGATTTCCATGTGCAGGCAAACACGGGCATCGCCGACCACTGCTACTGGTGCCGCCTGCGCTGCGGCTTGCCATGTCGCTTCATCGTCAAAAATCTTCACTTCGTTAAGCTTGGCAAGCGCCTGCAGGACGGATGCAGAGGTCTGTAGAAACGACTTCTCTGCTGCGGTTTGCGCCACCACAAACAGTGGCAAGCGGGTGGCGGGCGACACATTCATTTCGCCGCGCAGGTTTCGGCAGGCATCGACCAGCTGCTTGAGCTTGGCAACGTGGGCGATGGCGGCTTCGTCAATGCGCTCTGGCTGGCTCACCGGGTAGGCGGCGATGCTGATGGATGGACCCGTGCGCCCTGCGACGGGCGCCACCTTTTGCCACAGTTCTTCAGTAATAAACGGCGTGACGGGGTGCGCCAGTCGCAGAATTGTTTCCAGCGTACGAATCAGCGTGCGGCGGGTGGCGCGTTTCTGTGCGTCGTTGCCGGTCTGGATTTGCACCTTGGCAATCTCCAGGTACCAGTCGCAGAACTCGTTCCAGACAAAGTCGTAAAGGGTGTTGGCGACGTTGTCCAGGCGGTAGTCTTCGAAGCCCTGGGCGACATCGGCTTCGACCCTCTGCAGGAGCGACACAATCCAGCGGTCGGCTGCGCTGAACTCCAAGTAGCTTCCGGTCGCGCACGCATCGGCGGCATGTTCATCCAGCCCACAGTCGTTGCCTTCGCAGTTCATCAACGCAAAGCGGGTGGCGTTCCACAGCTTGTTGCAGAAGTTGCGGTAGCCCTCGCAGCGCTTGCTGTCGAAGTTGATGCTGCGGCCCAGGCTGGCCAGTGCCGCAAAGGTGAAGCGCAACGCGTCAGCACCGTAGGCAGGGATGCCCTCGGGAAATTCCTTCTCGGTGTTCTTGCGCACCTGGGGAGCGGTTTCAGGCTTGCGCAGTCCTTCGGAGCGCTTGGCCAACAGGGGTGCCAGCGCGATGCCGTCGATCAGGTCTACCGGGTCGAGCACGTTGCCCTCGGACTTGCTCATCTTCTTGCCCTGTGCGTCGCGCACCAGACCATGGATATAGACATGCCGGAATGGCACCCTGCCCGTGAAGTGCTTGGTCATCATGATCATCCGGGCGACCCAGAAGAAGATGATGTCGTAGCCGGTCACTAAAACGCTAGAGGGGAGATAGAGGTCGTAGTCTGACAGACCGTTATTGGCGTTGGCATCGCGCTGGCCCGACCCGGAACCGGCCTGGCTCATACTCGCTGCGCTCGCCAAATCGCTGCGACCGGTCCCGGATCGTCCCAGCGCTGTCGGGTTTGAGGTCGTCGCATTTCGTTCGGCTGCGGCTTCGGTGGTGAGCGGGGTGGGTACGTTCGCAGCGATTTGGCGAGCGAAGCGAGTATGAGCAAGAGCGTGCCCACCCTGATCGCCGCCGGAGTCGTCCCCAGCCCATCCCATGGTAGAGAAAGGTACCAATGCCGACGAATACCAGGTGTCCAGCACATCCGGGTCACGTGAAAGCGTCTTGCCCGGAGCCTGCAACTGTGCCTCGCTTTCATTGCGCGCGACATAAACCTTGCCATCCTCGTCATACCACGCCGGAATCTGATGGCCCCACCAGAGCTGGCGGCTGATGCACCAGTCCTGGATGTTGTTCATCCACTGGTTGTAGGTGTTGACCCAATTTTCGGGAACAAAGCGCACCTCGCCGCTTGCTACTGCATCGATAGCGCCTTGCGCAATGCTGGTGCCGCCTTCAGGTGTTTTTGTCATGCTCACAAACCACTGGTCCGTGAGCATGGGCTCAATGATCTGGCCGGTGCGGGCGCAGACGGGGACCATGTTCTTGTGCGGCACCGCCTTCTCCAGGAAGCCCTGCTCCTCCAGGTCTTTGAGCACCGCCTTGCGGCAGTCGTAGCGGTCCAGGCCGCGGTAGGCGGCAGGGCCGTT
>CAJBVC010000264.1 GCA_903958915.1 uncultured beta proteobacterium | reverse complement strand
TTCACACAGCGACGTTACCGAACGGCGTGCGGTAGAAGAGCGCGAACGTGAGCATGCCGGACAACTCAAAGCAATATTCGCACTCAGTCCCGACGGCTTTGTTTCTTTTGACCAGGAACGTCAGGTCAAATATGCCAGTCCCGCATTCGTTCAGATCACTGGTTTGTCCGAGTCCTCGGTGGTGGGACTCGATGAAGAGGCATTCTCGGAACAGCTTGGGCTGCTGTGCAAAAGTCAGGCACCTTTTCCAAGTGTGGCCACACTGCGAGCCACGAGTGCCCTGAGATCCGACACCAGCCCACATGCCATGGATTTGATGGCCACCAAAGGGTTTTTCGAGCTTCAGGCCAGCCAGCGGATGGTGGAGGTGCAGCTACGCCTGTCCAACGCTGACACGGTATCGCAAATTCTCTACTTCAGAGATGTCACCCACCAGGTGGAGGTGGACCGGATGAAGAGCGAGTTTTTGTCGACGGCTGCACACGAACTGCGCACTCCCATGTCGAGCATCTTTGGATTTTCAGAACTCTTGCTGTCTTTCGACTTCGCCGAGAACGAGCAGCGCGAGTACCTGCAGATTATTCATAGGCAGACCGGCCTGATGGTCACCATCCTGAACGAACTGCTGGACCTCGCACGCATCGAAGCACGCCGCGGCAAGGATTTCAACCTTGCAGACATCGAACTGCACGAACTTGCCCGCGAGGTCATCGAGAACTACAAGACACCAGAAAACCGCCTGGCGCCACGGCAACATGGCGACGCCAGGGCCTGTTGGGTTCGTGCCGATCGCGGCAAACTGGCGCAGGCCATTGGCAACGTGGTGTCCAACGCTTACAAGTACTCTGCGCCGGGCGGAGAAGTGACGATTGAACTTGTTCCAGCCAGTAACGCTGAGCGTGACGGTTATGTGGGCTTGCGCATCGTCGACCAGGGCATCGGCATGACCCCCGAACAGCAAGAACGCATCTTTGAACGTTTCTATCGGGCCGATGCATCCGGAAAAATACCGGGCACTGGCCTTGGCATGAGTATCGTCAAGGAGATCATTGATCTGCACCGCGGTCAGATTGATGTGCAAAGCAAGTTTGGTTCTGGTACCGCAGTGACGATGTGGATACCATCGGCCCAACCACCGACCACGGTGCTTAAATGAATGCGTGACCCCAAAAGCAAGGAGGATGACGATGCGCAATCGAATCAAATATGTCGCCGCTTTTGAAGCCAAGGCAGGCATGACACTCTCGGAGCCTGCGCAGGACCGCCAGCTCAGCAACATACTGCCAGCGGGCCACACATTGACTGAAGAAAACCTACAGCAGTTGGTGGCCCATCAGGTCGAGTTGCTGTGCATCGTATTCGACGACACCCGCACTGCCGAGGAAGTAGCCAACGAAGCATCTGTCATGGCAAAACGGGTATTGGACACGTTTCAGAATGCGAACCTGGCCGACCCGTTGACAGCCGCACTCTTCAACCAGGTGTTGACTTACCGGAGTGCCTGATGGAAAAACCTCTGAATCGAGAGTTGGTCGTCGCCGGCAGTCAGTCACTGCCTGCGTTCCCACGCATCGTCGCGCGCATTGTTGAAACGCTGAACGACCCCGATGCCAACCTGAACGTTCTGGGTTCGTTCATCGAACGCGACCCGGTGGTTGCTGGTCACGTGCTGTCCCAGGCCAACATCGCGGGGAGTCTGCGTTATGGTGGCCGTACCGTGAGCGATGTATTTACGGCCATCTCTCTGGTTGGTCTGGCACGGGTACGCGAAGTCGCGGTGCTGGCCAGTTTGTCGCAAGTGCTCAGCGAGCCGCAGACCGCCCAACGACCGGCTTACTTCTGGAGGCACAGTGTGGCTGTGGGGGTGTGCGCCATTGAGCTGTCCCATTGGACGCCGGCACCGGTGAACGTGGACACGGCACTGATTGCCGGTCTGCTGCACGATGTGGGTCAGTTGTGGTTGCAGCGCTTCCGTTCTGGGCAATTTGCGCAATCGCGTTCTGACGCGATACAACGCGGCGTCGACATCACCGTGACCGAGCGGGAAATCTTTGGCGTTGACCATGCCGACATTGGGGCCTGGATCGCCGAAAGCTGGGGACTCACCCCGGAGATTACGACAGCCATCCAGTGCCACCACGCGCCTGACGCGGTGGCTACCCAGCCGCTGGTTGCCGTGGTCCATGTGGCAGAAGTGCTGAGCGATGCCTTGGGCCTGACCTACAGCGACAGCGACCACGTCAGCACCATTTCGACGCCCTGCTGCGAGACCCTGGGCCTGGACTGGGGCGATGGATCGCACCGGTTGTTTGGCCGAATCGAGGCGCGCAGCCGGCAGGCCGCTGCACTGTTCGACTGAGGCGCCCGGTCGCGGTCGGACCAGTCCCCGGTCCGGCTATGCTTGCGGCTTATGTATTCGCAGCACTTCGGTCTTACACAAGACCCGTTTTCCATCGCACCGGACCCACGCTATCTGTTCATGAGCGAGCGCCACCGGGAAGCCCTGGCGCACCTCCTGTATGGCGTGGGCGGCAGCGGGCGGGTGGCGGGCGGTGGATTTGTGCTGCTGACCGGCGACATTGGAACCGGCAAAACCACTATTTGCCGCTGTTTCTTGCAGCAGATCCCCGCCGGCTGCCATGTGGCCTATATCTTCAATCCCAAACTGACCGTCACCGAACTGCTGCAGTCGGTGTGTGAAGAGTTTCACATTGAGACCCCGCGTGCAGGCGCTGCGGCGCTGACTGTCAAGGACTACATCGACGCCCTCAATGCTTTTCTGCTGCAAAGCCACGCCAACGGCGAGAGTTGCGTTCTCATCATCGATGAAGCGCAGAATCTCGCCTCCGATGTACTGGAGCAATTGCGTCTGTTAACCAATCTGGAAACGAGTGAACGCAAGTTGCTGCAAATTGTGCTGATCGGGCAACCCGAGCTGCGCCACATGCTGGCGCAGCCCGAACTCGAGCAACTGGCACAACGCGTGATTGCCCGCTTCCACCTCGACGCCCTTGACGTCCGGGAGAGCGCACAGTACATCGCGCACCGACTGGCGGTTGCCGGGCATGTGGGGGCCACACCTTTTGATCGCAGAACGCTGGAGAGCATCCACCGTCTCGCGCGCGGCGTGCCGCGACGCATCAACCTGCTGTGTGGGCGCGCACTGCTGGGCGCCTGGGCCAACGGCCAGCATCAGGTCAACCGTGCCATCGTGCGCAAGGCGGCAACAGAAGTCTTTGGCGCGGAGCACGGAGATTTCACCAGGGGCCTGCACACACGCGAGCTGGCACTGGTAGCGGTGCTGGTGGCCGCGTGCACCGTCGCTGCGGCCATGCTATGGATGCAATCGGAACCCGGCAGCGATCAGTTGCCGCAACATGCAACACCCACCGTGACCGGGCCGGCAACGGCTGCGACGGTACCTGCCGCCGCACCTGCGCCGGCAGCGCCGGCTTCGCGGGAAGAACCTCCACTCGTGGCGCTGGAAGCCCTGCTGCCTGAACTCCCACTGGATGTACGGGTAGCCTGGCGGGCTTTGGCCGTCCACTCTGCGCTGGCTGTGACCGACGGCGACCCTTGCAAATGGACCACCACGCAACACAGCCAGTGTGTGCGCGCGGCTGACCTGACCTTGCCCCAATTGCGGCAGTTGAACCGTCCTGGCATTCTGACCCTCACGCAGGCGGGCGCCCCACCGCGGTATGCACTGCTGCTGGGGCTTGACTCCGTGACCGCCACCCTGCTCGTCGGCTCGACCCCGCAGCGGGTTGGGCTGGCCTCACTGACGCAGGCGTGGCAGGGAGACTTTGCTACCTACTGGCAGCCACCCGATGGATATGTCGTAGGGATGCCAGCCATGACCAAGGGGCCGGCTGTCGAATGGCTGGACCGGCGACTGGCTATAGCAGAAGGCACCCAGGCGGCAGCCAACCCCGCCGCACTGGTGCTGGACGACGCGTTGCGCAACCGGGTGCGTGCATTCCAGCGCGCGCAGGGGCTCAGGGCCGATGGACAGCCGGGCCCGATGACTTTCATGCAACTGGAAAGCAGCACTGCTCCTGGCGCACCAACACCACCCCGCTGAACCATGTCCTACATTCTTGATGCACTGCAACGGGCCGATGCCGAGCGCGAACGGGGCACCGTGCCGGGCCTGCACGCCCAACCCCTGGGGGCGCCCGAGCGGCGCCGTGACGGGCACAGCCAAAGAACATTCTGGACAGCCGCACTGGTAGCGTGCACCGCTGCTGCACTGCTCGCTGGCTGGTGGTTTGGGCGGGGCAGCACGCTGGTGCCGGTGGCAACAACGACGCCTGCTGCCCCCGCCGTTGCCCCGCTACAGGCACCATCCGCACCCGCCAGCGTGGCGTCTGCACCCTTACCCTTACCCTTGCCCGTTCCCCTACCCGCACCGAAGGCGCAGCAAGCACTGACCACCGCTGTGCAGAGCGCGCCTGTACCGGAAAAAGCGACTACTTCGGCGTCGGTTGCATCGCCCACCCCTGCACAACGCGCCAGCGCACCGTTACCATGGCTCGCCGAACTTCCCGAAGAAACGCGCCGCCAAGTTGCGACACTCACGATTACGGGCGCGGTTTATTCGGAAAACCCCAGCCAGCGCCTGCTGCTGGTCAATGGCCAGGTGCTGCCACAGGGCAGTCTGGTGGTGCCCGAAGTGACGCTGGAAGAGATTCGGGAGCGCCACTCAGTGTTCAACTTCCGGGGCACCCGGTTTCGGCTAACACACTGAGCGGGCAACGCAGCCACTATTTCGCTATTGTTTTTGTAGCTGCCTACGCTTACCAGACGGGCGTCAGAGCCACTTTTTACCAGCGTCTCAAAGTAGCATCAAATGCTTCGTTGTCGCGCCTGTCACGGTGCTCAGTGCTACACGGTGATCGAGTGTAGCCAGGCAACCCCGCCTGGAAACTGCCAACGCCAGCAGATACACGTCGGTGATCTGGTTGTGCCCCAGCATCCGGGGCCAATTCACGGTGCCGGGAGTACGCAGTGACACCTGATCGGGCCAAAACTCATGGTCGACATCGGCGCAAATTTCGCTAATTTTGGATGCCACCGCTTCAAACCCCACTGGCCCCAACTTGCTGTAAGCGGGCAGATTCAAGACGCGGATGACGCCGTTCTCCACCAACGGACACGTGGCAATCTTCAGATTTTTCCGTTCCAAAAAAGCCACTGCGGTGGCGTGAAAAACGTGCGCCTCATCCAGCAGGGCAACCCACACATTCACATCGAGCAAATGCCGCATCGGCTAAATGCCTTCCTGGTCGAGCAGCGTGCGAACGTGATCCGATGTGATGACCTCGGCCCGGGCCGGCAACAGGGCATATTTGCTGCTGGGCTTGGCGAGCGTCACCGTCGATTGGCTTTGCGCCTGGATACCCTGGCGAACCAATCGGGAGACCGCCTCGCCCATCGATATGTGGTCGCGCTGCGCGTGTGCGCGTACGAACGCAAACACATCGTCGTCAATGGCAAGGGTGGTACGCATGGACATTGCTTTAGCATCAAAGCATCATTTTAGCATCAAGGCTTGCATCGACCTGGCTTCCAGTCGCTCAAGCCAAAGCGCCCGCTAAAACGGAATATCGTCGTCCATGTCGTCAAAACCACTCGCAGGCTTGGGCGTAGGTGCCGTACGCGGTGCCGGGGCCGGGGCAGCCGCCGCGCGTGGTGCTGCTGCGGCAAATTTGCGCGGCGCGCTGGCACCGTCGTCGCCTTCACTGGGGCCACCCATCCCTTCACGGCCACCGAGCAACTGCAGTTCGGTGGCCACGATGTCGACCGTGTTTTTCTCTATGCCCGCCTGGTCGGTGTACTTGCCGTACTTCAGGCGCCCCTCAACATAAATCGGTCGGCCTTTCTTGACGTATTCACCCGCAATCTCCGCCAGGCGGTCATAGAACGTCACCCGGTGCCATTCGGTGGTCTCGATGCTCTCCCCCGTGTTTTTGTCTTTGCGACGGGTGCTGGTGGCCACACTCACATTGGCCACGGCCTGGCCGGACGGCAGATAACGGATTTCCGGGTCGCGGCCGCAATTACCGACCAGAATCACTTTGTTTACGGATGCCATAAATTCCCCTCAATTGTTGGTTGCATTATCCAGCCTTTGGCGCTGGCGTTGGTGCGTGTGCCACCGGCGCCACCATCGGCCAGGCTACCAGCAGCCACACCAGCGTTGCCACGGCGCAAACCGCAAACAGGCCTTGCGGTCCGTTACTTTTGGCCAGCCAGCCACCGAGCGCGCCCCCGGTGAAAAACCCCAACGACTGCAGGCTGTTGTAGACACCGAGCGCGGCGCCACGGGCACCGGGCGGTGCTACGCGCGACACCATGCTGGGCTGGCTGGCCTCGAGCACATTAAACCCGCAGAAGAACACAAACAGCAGCATTCCCAGCGCAAGCACCGACGGTGCCGACTGCACAAAGGCCAGCAACCCCAACTGGACCAGAACAATCAGCCCGATCGAGCACAAGAACACGGCGCGCAAGTAGCCACGCTTCTCCAGCGGAAACAGGGTCGCCCCCATGACAAAAAACGATCCCAACACGGCAGGCAGGTAGACCCACCAGTGGTGATCCTTGTCCAGCCCGGCCTGTACCAGCATGGCGGGCAATGCCACCCACATCGCCAGTTGCACTGCGTGCAGCACAAATACGCCAAAGTTCAGCCGCAACAGGGCCGGCAACTGCAGCACAGTTTGCAGGCTTTGCCACAGACTGCCCTGTATCTGCTGGATATGCTCCACCGGCTCGGGCGGTACCCACCACAGCACGGTGGCAATGCCGGCAATCGCCAGCACACCGGTCAGGGCAAACAGGCCACTCAAGCCCAGCACGGAATTGAGCAGCGGTGACAGCACCAGGGACACCGCAAACATCAGCCCGATGCTCGCCCCCACCATGGCCATGGCCTTGGTGCGCACCACGTCACGCGTCTGGTCTGCCAGCAGCGCAGTGATCGCTGCCGAGATGGCGCCTGCACCCTGCAAGGCGCGGCCGCTGACCAGCCATGCCAACGACGGCGCCAGTGCGGCCATCGCACTGCCCAGGGCAAAAATCACCAACCCCAGAACCATCACGCGCTTGCGCCCGAAACGGTCGGATGCCAGCCCGAAAGGAATCTGCAGCACCCCTTGGGTCAACCCGTAAACACCCATGGCCAGGCCGACCATGGCCACATCATCCCCACCGGGATACTTGCC
>CAJBVC010000263.1 GCA_903958915.1 uncultured beta proteobacterium | reverse complement strand
TGGACGAAAGCCAGATGCCGCGCTTTTGGTACAACATCCAGGCCGACCTGCCCAAGCCCGCCCCGGCGGTGCTGCACCCGGGCACTTTGCAGCCTGTGGGCCCGGACGATCTCGCGCCACTGTTCCCCATGGCACTGATCATGCAGGAGGTGAGCCAGGAGCGTGAAATCGAAATTCCAGAGCCTGTGCGTGACGTGTTTCGCTTGTGGCGCCCGGCCCCCCTGTACCGTGCGCACCGCCTGGAAAAAGCACTGGGCACACCAGCCCACATTTACTACAAATATGAAGGCGTGAGCCCGGCCGGCAGCCACAAACCCAATACTGCCGTGCCCCAGGCGTTCTACAACAAGGAAGCGGGCGTAAAGCGCCTGGTGACTGAAACCGGAGCAGGCCAGTGGGGGACGTCCCTGGCGTTTGCCGGTTCGCTTTATGGCTTGCAGGTTGAGGTCTACCAGGTGCGCGTCTCCTATGACCAGAAGCCTTATCGACGCGCCGTGATGGAAACCTATGGCGCACGCTGTGTGGCATCGCCGTCCAGTGAGACTGCGTATGGGCGATCGGTTCTAGCCAAAACCCCCAATCATCCTGGCAGTCTGGGCATTGCAATCTCCGAGGCTGTGGAACTTGCCGTGCAGCGCGAGGACACCAAGTACGCGCTGGGCTCGGTGCTGAATCATGTTCTGCTGCACCAGACCATCATCGGTCAGGAGGCCATGGAACAAATGAAGATGGCCGATGCCTGGCCCGACGTGGTGATTGGTTGCGCCGGTGGTGGCTCCAACTTTGCGGGCATTGCCTTCCCCTTCATCGGACACGGTCTGCGCGGCGGAGAAAAATCGCGCATCGTGGCGGTCGAGCCCGCCGCCTGCCCGTCGCTCACGCGCGGCAAATATGCCTATGACTTTGGCGATACCGCAGGTATGACGCCCCTGAGCAAAATGTACACACTGGGCAGTCAGTTCACACCACCAGGCTTCCATGCGGGTGGTCTGCGCTACCACGGCATGGCTCCGCTCGTATCACACTGCAAGGAACTGGGCCTGCTCGAGGCTGTGGCCTACAACCAGGTCGAGTGCTTCGAAGCGGGCGTGCTGTTTGCCCGTAACGAGGGCATTGTGCCTGCGCCCGAGTCCAACCACGCCGTCAAGGGCGCCATTGAAGAGGCCCTGCGCTGCAAGCGGGAAGGTAAGGCAGAGAATATCTTGTTCTGCCTGTCTGGCCACGGCCACTTTGACATGGTGTCCTACCAGAAGTATTTTGCTGGCGAGCTGTCTGATGAGAGCTACGACGAGCGTGAGCTTGCCATGGCGTTGGAGGGATTACCCAGCGTGCCTGAGCCTGCCTGAAGCACTATTTTGTTCTAAGATTTCTGCTCCCAGAGCCGCTTTGCCAAACCATCGCGGTCTTTCTCTGGTGGCAACGCATTGGCGTCGGGCGCGAGTTGCGTGCGGATGAGTCGCTGCAGAGTTTCCATGTGTGGCGTGACGGTGCCAAAAAAATGCGCCTGGTCACGACGGGCGATGAGCAGCGTGGGAAAGTTTTCCACTGTGATCGGGTCGACCAGTTCGGACTGGTCCTCCACATCAATCCAAAGGAAGCGTGCGCCCGGAAATTGCGCCTGCATTTGCTCAAACGGTGCCTGGTAGTCGCGGCAGGTGCCGCACCAGTCGGCGCATAGACAGACGACCATTAGATCGACCGTATGAAGAAGTTCGGTTGTCAGCATATTCCAATGATCGCAGAACGCAAAGCCTGACTTAGATCAAGATATTCTTTTGTCAAAGCGGCACATTTCAGATTCTGGGATTGCGTTTCACTCAAGCCAGTAGTGAAGTCCCGGGTCAACGAGGGGAATTGTATGTTCCAGGTACGAATTCACGGGCGGGGCGGGCAGGGCGTGGTGACTGGCGCCGAAATGCTCTCGATTGCTGCATTTCAGGGGGGGCGCCATGCTCAGGCTTTTCCAAGCTTTGGATCTGAGCGCACCGGTGCACCGGTGGTGGCATTTTGCCGCATGGACGACAAAGAAATCCGGTTGCGAGAGCCCATCATGGAACCGGACGCACTCATCATTCAGGACCCAACGCTGCTGCACCAGGTGGACGTGTTCAGTGGCCTGAAAAAAGACGGCTACATCTTGATTAACACCACGAAGACCTTTGACCAGCTGGGTCTGGGTGAGTTCATCAAGGGGTTCAGGTCTGAGCATTTGCTGACGGTGCCGGCGTCAGAATTGGCCATGAAACATGTTCGCCGCCCGGTGCCAAATGTGCCGTTGCTGGGCGCCTTTGCGGCACTTGGCGGGTTGATCACGCTCGAGGCAGTGCATGCAGCCATCCAGCGCAAATTCAGCGGAGCCGTAGCAGATGGCAATATGGCGGCCGCCAGCGAAGCGTATGAAGTCGTAATGGAACAGAAAAGACAGGCGGAGGCCCACCATGCTTGAACAATGCGAAGGCTCTCATGCCGTAGCCCGTGCCGTCGCGCTGAGCCGCCCGGAAGTGATTTGTGCGTACCCGATTTCCCCGCAGACCCACATCGTGGAGGGCTTGGGCGAGATGGTCAAGTCTGCCAAGCTGGAGCGTTGTGAGTTCATCAACGTGGAGTCTGAATTTGCTGCGCTGAGTGTGGCCATTGGTGCATCCGCCGCTGGTGCGCGCGCCTACACAGCTACCGCCAGTCAGGGCCTGCTGTTTATGGCCGAGGCGGTGTACAACGCATCGGGCCTGGGACTGCCGATTGTGATGACGGTCGCTAACCGCGCCATTGGTGCACCCATCAACATCTGGAACGACCACACCGACAGCATGTCGATGCGCGACGCTGGTTGGATACAGATTTTTGCCGAGACCAATCAGGAGGCGCTTGACCTGCACATTCAGGCATTCCGCATTGCCGAGGAACTGTCACTGCCGGTAATGGTGTGCATGGACGGTTTCATCCTGACCCACGCCTATGAGCGCATCGACATACCCGATCAAGCCCAAGTTGACCGGTATTTGCCGCCCTACGAGCCGCGTCAGGTGCTGGACCCTAATGACCCGGTCACGATTGGTGCCATGGTTGGGCCTGAGGCCTTTACCGAGGTGCGTTACCTGGCACATGCAAAGCAGCTGCAGGCATTGGACTTGTTGCCCGCATTGGCCCAAGAGTTTCAGCAAGTGTTTGGCCGTGATTCGGGTGGGCTGATCAAGCCCTACCGATTGGAAGACGCTGAAACCATTGTCATAGCGCTGGGGTCCGTGTTGGGCACCATCAAAGACACGGTCGATGAAATGCGTGAGCAGGGCGCCAGGATTGGTGTGCTGGGTATCACGTCGTTTCGACCGTTCCCGATCGATGCCATTCGGGATGCCACTGCGAATGCCAAGCGCATTGTGGTGATCGAGAAATGTTTCGCTGTGGGCATCGGTGGAATCGTTTCGCGCGATGTGCGCAGCGCTGTACAAAGTCGGCCCCAGCAGGTGTTTGCGGTGGTTGCAGGTTTGGGTGGGCGGGCCATCACAAAGGCGTCACTCCATAAATTGCTGATGCAAGCTATTGAGGACAAGCTCGAACTGCTGACCTTTTTGGACCTTGACTGGGCAATCGTCAACCGCGTGCTGGAGCGTGAGAAGCATCATCGCCGTTCGGGCCCGGTGGCCGAGGGTATTTTGCGCGACATCGGCACGGTTTCTTCTAAGATATCGTGAGGGGAAACAGCATGGAACAAACTCCCGTCAAGTTCTACCAGACCGGCACCTTCACCGTCGGCAACCGTCTGCTGGAGCCAGACCAGCGCAGTGTGCAGGCCAACACCCAACGCAACAACTCGCTCAACTCAGGCCACCGGGCTTGCCAGGGGTGCGGCGAGGCGCTGGGCGCACGCTATGCCATTGATGCCGCCATGCAGGCCACCAACGGTCAGTTGATTGCCGCCAACGCCACCGGCTGCCTGGAAGTGTTTTCTACGCCGTACCCGGAGACCTCCTGGCAAATGCCCTGGATCCACTCGCTGTTTGGCAACACCGCAGCGGTCGCAACCGGCATTGCCGCTGCCATGCGCGTAAAGGGCCGCAGTGATGTGCGCGTGGTGGCGCAGGGGGGCGATGGAGGTACGACCGACATCGGTTTTGGTTGCCTCTCTGGCATGTTCGAGCGCAATGATGATGTGCTCTATATCTGCTACGACAACGAGGCTTACATGAACACCGGCGTGCAGCGCTCCAGTGCCACACCTCCTGCCGCACGCACCGCCACCACGATGCCGGTGGGCCCGCAGCCTGGCAATGTGTTTGGCCAAGGTAAAAATCTCCCGCAGATTGCCATGGCACACGAAATTCCCTACGTGGCCACGGCCACCGTAGCGGATCTGCGTGACCTGGAGTACAAGGTCACCAAGGCCATGTCCATTCGCGGCGCGCGCTACATCCACATCTTTGTGCCGTGTCCGCTGGGTTGGGGTGCGGCATCGCACGACACCATCCGGCTAGCGCGACTGGCCCATGAGTGCGGAGCCTTTCCGGTGTTTGAAGCTGAACGCGGCGAGGTCACGGGAGTGTCAAAAATTCGCCGACAGGTACCGATTGAGGACTATCTGAAACCACAGAAACGGTTCGCACACTTGTTTGGAGCAACACCCGATACCGAAACGATTGGCCGATTGCAAGCCATTGCCGACCGCAATATTCGCCGTTTTGGCTTGCTCGATAAAGCCGACTGAGCCCGCTAGGAGAAACAGTATGCAAAAACCCTTTGCCATCACGCTCGATGTGGGCTCTTCACTGGCCAACCACACTGGGTCCTGGCGCAACTCGCGCCCGGTCTACCTGGACCGCCTGCCACCTTGCAACAACCAGTGCCCGGCGGGTGAGAATATTCAGGCCTGGCTATTCCATGCCGAGTCGGGTGAATACGAGCAGGCATGGCGCAAGCTGGTTGAGGAAAATCCGTTCCCCGCCATCATGGGCCGCGTCTGCTACCACACCTGCGAAGGCGTGTGTAACCGGGGCAAACTGGACGCACCGGTTGGGATTAACTCGGTTGAGCACTTTCTGGGCGACCAGGCCATTGCGCAGGGCTGGAAATTCGCGCCCGTCGCAGCCGCATCCGGCAAAAAGGTGCTGGTCGTCGGAGCCGGGCCATCCGGGTTATCGGCTGCCTACCACCTGGCCCGATTGGGGCATCAAGTGACGGTGCAGGAGGCTGGGCCTTTGCCTGGCGGCATGATGCGCTTTGGCATCCCACAGTACCGTCTGCCGCGTCAAGTGCTGGACGCCGAGGTGCAGCGTATCGTCGACTTGGGTGTCCGTATTGAGTACAACGTGAAGGTCTCCAATGTGCTGGATGCCCAGAAGCAGGGTGGCTTTGACGCCGTTTTTCTGGCGGTTGGGGCACACATTGCCAAGCGTGCCTATATTCCAGCGGGCGACTCGGCCAAGGTGCTGGACGCAGTTTCAGTGCTGCGTTCCATGGAGGGCGAAGACAAGCCCATGCTGGGCCGCAGGGTGGTGGTCTATGGTGGCGGCAACACGGCCATTGATGTGGCGCGTACCGCCAAGCGGCTGGGTGCAACCGAGGCCATCATCGTTTACCGGCGCAACCGCGAGAAGATGCCGGCACACGACTTTGAAGTGGAAGAAGCGCTGCAAGAGGGTGTGCTGATCAAGTGGCTCTCCACCATCAAGCAGGCCGGTGAATCGTCGATCACCGTGGAGAAGATGGCGCTGGATGAAAAAGGTTTTCCACAGCCCACCGGCGAGTTCGAGACGCTGGAGGCCGACTCTGTGGTGCTGGCACTGGGTCAGGATGTAGACCTGTCGCTGATTGAAGGCGTGCCGGGTTTAGCTGTGGAAGACGGAGTGGTCAAGGTGGATACCAACATGATGACGGGCTATGCCGGCATTTTTGCCGGCGGTGACATGGTGCCTGCCGAGCGCAACGTCACGGTGGCTATTGGCCACGGCAAGAAAGCGGCACGCAACATCGACGCCTGGCTCAAGGGCAGCGACTATGTGCCTGCCGCAAAGCATGAGCTGGCCAGCTTCGACAAACTCAATACCTGGGACTACAGCGATGCTCCCAAGACCATGCGTCCGATGCTGGACATCATCCGGCGCAAGTCCACCTTTGAAGAGGTGCAGGGAGGGTTGGATGAGAACAATGCCCTGTTTGAAGCTCGGCGCTGCTTGTCCTGCGGCAATTGCTTTGAATGCGACAACTGCTATGGCGTGTGTCCGGACAATGCGGTCATCAAACATGGCCCTGGAAAGCG
>CAJBVC010000262.1 GCA_903958915.1 uncultured beta proteobacterium | reverse complement strand
GCGACACCAAGCCGGACGTCACCGAACGCTTTGAGCTCTACATCACCGGCCGCGAATTCGGCAATGGTTTCAGCGAGTTGAACGACGCCGAAGACCAGGCCGCTCGCTTCAAAGCCCAGGTAGACGCCAAGGACAGCGGCGACGACGAGGCCATGCACTACGACCACGACTTTGTACGGGCGTTGGAATACGGATTGCCCCCCACCGGCGGCTGCGGCATCGGCATCGACCGCCTGATGATGCTGCTGACCGACAGCCCCAGCATTCGTGACGTGATCCTGTTCCCTGCCCTGCGTCGCGAAGGGTAGTCGTCAAAAGTGCCGCTGACGCTTGTGGATTGTGCGTGAGAAGCTATGCAAACCATAGCAAAGGTGGCCCTTCCCTATTTGCAGGGGTATGCATCTGACACGCGCCAGCAGGTTGCCGATTTGCTGCAACAGCAGCGTCTGGGCGCCTGGTTGACAGGCAAATATCCCAAGGCGCACGGCCTGCGCACCGACCGCGCCCTGTTCGACTATGTGCAGGCCCTGCGCCAGGAATACCTGCGCAGCAGTGAACCTGTGAGCAAGGTGGCTTTTGACAACAAGCTGCAGATCGTGGCCAACGCGCTGGGCACGCATACCAACATTGCCCGCGTGCAGGGCTCAAAACTCAAGGCCAAGCGTGAAATTCGAATTGCCGCCTTGTTCAAGGACACGCCGCCTGAGTTTCTGAAAATGATTGTGGTGCACGAGTTGGCGCATCTGCGCGAGCGCAACCACGACAAGGCCTTCTACCAGTTATGCTGCCACATGGAGCCGCAGTACCACCAGTTGGAGTTTGAATTGCGTGTCTACCTCACCCACCTGGATGCGCAAGGCGCGCGCCTGTGGGCCTAATTTTAAATCTTGGCCATCTCCAGGTACTGCGCCTTCTTTTGCATATCGGCATCCGAGTCACTGTAGGCGATGGCGATGGCCTGGAAGTTGTCCTGCACCTCCAGAAAGGCATCGACCACATCCGGGTCGAAGTGTTTGCCACGGGTGAGCCCGATGATACGCACCGCTTCTGCGTGCGGCATGGCGTCGCGGTAGACCCGGCGGCTAATCAGCGCGTCGTACACATCGGCCAGCGCCATCAGCCGTGCCGACACGGGAATCTGCTCGCCCGCCAGCCCTTCGGGGTAGCCTGAGCCATCCCACTTCTCCTGGTGCGAGTAGGCAATTTCCTTGGCAAACGTGAGAAATTCGACCTCTACCCCCATCTCGCGTTCGGCGTGCAGGATGGCGTTGCGCCCCAGGGTGGTGTGGGTCTTCATGATCTCGAACTCTTCGCCACTGAGCTTGCCGGGCTTGAGCAAAATGCGATCGGGAATGCCTACCTTGCCGATGTCGTGCAACGGCGCCGACTTGTATAAAAGGCCGATGGCTTGCGGAGTCAGCACGGCGGCAAAGCGCGGATGCGTGGAGAGCTTCCATGCCAGCACCTTGACGTAGCGCTGGGTGCGACGGATGTGGTTGCCGGTGTCGGCATCGCGGGTCTCCGCCAGCGACGCCATCGCCAGCGTGGTGACATCCTGGATCGCCACCACCTCCCGGGTACGCCGCGCTACCTCGGATTCGAGAAATACCGTTTTGTCACGCAGGAAGTCGGCCGCCGCCTTGAGCGTGATGTGCGTGCGTACCCGCGCTCGCAGGACAGCGCCGCGGATGGGCTTGGTGATGTAGTCCACCGCCCCCAGATCAACCCCGCGCTGCTCGTCGGCTTCGTCGGTGCGGGCCGTGAGAAACACCACGGGGATGGGCTGCGTCAGCGGATTGCCCTTGAGCCGCTGGCAAACTTCGTAGCCGTCGATTCCGGGCATCATGACGTCGAGCAGAATCAGGTCGGGCCGTGTCTCAGAGGCGGCCATGGCCAGCGCCGACGCACCGTCGTTGGCGAGCATGAGGTCGTAGTGGTCCTGCAGCAATCCCTGCAGCAATTCCAGGTTGTCGTGCGAGTCGTCCACCAACAAAATTCTGGCCTTCGCCTCGTGACTGCTGTCGTCCAGATTCATGCATCTCTCCT
>CAJBVC010000261.1 GCA_903958915.1 uncultured beta proteobacterium | reverse complement strand
GGCCTGGGAGAAAAATGCCAAGGCGGACCAGCGGGCCACGGTCAAAGCACCCAAGGTGGTTGGTGGCTCCACCATTACCCAGCAACTGGCCAAGAACCTGCTCCTTTCGGGTGAGCGCACCTTGCTGCGCAAAGGGCAGGAGTTTGTGCTGACACTGCTGCTGGAGACGCTGCTTGACAAGCGCCGCATTCTCGAGATCTACCTCAACAATGTGGAGTGGGGTGAAGGGGTGTTTGGTGCCGAGGCGGCAGCCCAGCACTATTTCAAGAAGGCGGCGCAATCGTTGGGCCCCTTTGAGGCAGCCCGCCTGGCGGTGATGCTGCCACGACCACGGTATTTCGAGAGGCTGCCCAACTCACCCTACCTGTCTGGTCGCGCCGCGGTGATCGTCGCCCGCATGCCCGACGCACGACTGCCCTGATTGACACTTTATGTGGCTATCATGCGGCCCATGCTCGCCAAATTGATGAGTTTGTTTCTGCTGGGGCTGATCCGGGTGCTGACCGGATCGCAAGCCCGCTGGCATGGATGCCCGCCCAAGGCCGAACAACGCATCTATTTCGCCAACCACCAGAGCCATGCGGATCTGGTCATGATCTGGGCGGCCCTGCCCAAGGAGTTGCGTAGCGTCACGCGTGCCATCGCCGCCAGGGACTACTGGACCAAGACCCCCTTCAAGGAGTGGTTGACCACCGCCGTATTCAACGTCATCTACGTTGCACGGGATCGCAGCGCCGACGAAGACCCGCTGGAGCCGCTGTTCGAGGCACTGACCAACGGGGACTCGATCATCCTGTTTCCCGAAGGGACACGCGGCTATGCCGAGCTGCCACAGCCCTTCAAAGCGGGCCTGTACAACCTGGCACTCAAGTTTCCCAAAGTGGTGCTGGTACCGGCCTGGATCAACAACGTGCAGCACGTGCTGCCCAAAGGCGAAGTGGTACCGGTGCCGGTGCTGTGCTCGGTCACCTTTGGTGCGCCGATGGCTTTGGGTGAGGGTGAGGACCGGCGCGCCTTTCTCGACCGCGCCCGCGACGCCGTGATCGCCTTGCGCGACGTCTGAGTCAGTACCATGGACCCATTTTTTGGCCTCAAGAATCTGACACCGCAGCAGCAGGTGGGCGCGCTGTTTGTGCTCGTTTTTGGTCTCTTGCTGATGGCCAGCATCGTCACGTTCCTGTTGTCCATCCGCGAATTCGACGATGACGAAAAGGGTGAGCGCAGGCGCCTTGAGCTGAAAAATGTCGACGGCATGCTGCGCACCAGCTGGATCATGATGATCGTGTTCTGGATCGGCTGGGTCACCGGCGACTGGGTGGCGCTGACGCTGTTTGGGTTGGTATCGTTCTTTGGGCTGCGCGAGTTTCTGACGCTCTCGCCGACCCGGCTCGGCGACCACCGCAGTCTGGTGCTGGCGTTCTTTGTGGTGTTGCCGATGCAGTATTGGCTGATCGGTACCGCGCACTTCGACATGTTTGCCGTGTTCATCCCGGTCTATGTTTTTCTGGCGCTGCCTCTTGCCAGCGCGCTGGCCAACGACCCGGTGCGTTTTCTGGAGCGCAACGCCAAACTGCAATGGGGCATCATGGTGTGCATTTACGGCATGAGCCACGTGCCGGCCCTGCTGTTGCTGAAGTTTCCCGACTACGACAACCGCAACGCGTTTCTGGTGTTCTTCCTGGTATGTGTGGTGCAAACCTGCATGGTGACCCAGCATCTGGTGTCGCGCAGACTGATGCGTGCACCAGTAGCCCCGGCCATCAGCCAGAGCTTCAACTGGCGCAGCTGGTGGATTGGTGTGACGGTCGCCAGTCTTGTGGGTGCCTTGCTGGCCGGCATCACGCCGTGGGTACCCGGCACCGCATTTGCGTTTTCGTTCATTGCCTGCGTGGCGGGCTCCATGGGGCACTTTGTCATGAAGGCGCTCAAGCGCGATCGCGGCATCCCCAGCTGGGGAACCCAGGGGCGCTCGGTCACCGGTGCCGGCGGGCTGCTGGACCGCATCGATGCACTGTGCTTTGCGGCGCCAGTGTTCTTCCACTCGGCACGCTGGTATTTTGACGTTTAATGCCTCTTGCGCCCGCAGATGCTGCGTGAGCAGCTATTGATTCAATAGCATGCGAATACTCGGCATTGACCCTGGCTTGCGCACCACTGGCTTTGGCG
>CAJBVC010000260.1 GCA_903958915.1 uncultured beta proteobacterium | reverse complement strand
TCTCGATCCGGTGCGCCAAATCGCCATCAGCAACCCGTTTGGCGCCCTGATGCAGCACCACCAGACGCCGGCGCAGCAGACCGCCAATGTGCACTGCATTGAACACAATGACTGCTACCAGAGCCAGGGCCAGCACCAAAGCGACCATGGCAAGGCGCTGATAGGCCTGCTCCACTTGGCTTGCACTCGCATCCTGCAACGCATGGGTGGCATTGCGAACTTCGCTAGCCCGCAGCAGCAGTTGGCTGTACAGCCGTTTATCGAGTTCTTCATAAACCGCCCGGTTGCCGGTGGCCGACTGCATTGCCTGCGTGTTGTCCACAATGCGACGAAAGATGGGCACGGTTTCATCAATCGCCCGGCGCAATCGTTTCACCAAATGTTGATCGGCTTTACCGCGAAACTCGGTCGCGGCAACCGCCAGCAGCGCGTCGGACTGCGCCTTGTTTTCGTCCCACAGCCGGCGGGTACGGTCTTCGCGGTAGAGAAAATACTGATCCCTCAAGGAAACCCGCTCAAAGAAGTTGAGATGGATCGCATCAACCAGATCGTTGTTGCGCTGGGCGTGCTCGAAAGTCTGCCATGCCACGACCAGCAGCGGCAGCACAATCGCCAGCGCGGCGAAGGATGCCACGGCACTGAGCTTGAGTTGGGCTTTGATGCGCACAGGCGGTCCAGCTAGCGATCCATCCGCACGGACTCGGGCCTCACGGACTTGAGGCCATCCACATAGATGTGGCTCAGGTAGTTTGGCATCACCGTCTGATCGGTCAGCTTGTTCTTCATGGCCCAGCGGGTCTCGTCTTCCAGGGTAATAGTTAAGTTCTGGTCTAGCCGCACTTGATAGCTGAACACATCCCATACCTCATTAATCATGTCCTTGT
The DNA here is from genome assembly GCA_903958915.1 of uncultured beta proteobacterium. GTDB lineage: Bacteria > Pseudomonadota > Gammaproteobacteria > Burkholderiales > Burkholderiaceae_C > Allorhodoferax. The sequence continues at coordinate 6,656 of CAJBVC010000260.1, read as the reverse complement.
CGACTTTGATAGCTTCGGCCAAAATGGCTTGCGCCTCATCCGCATGGCTTGACACAAAGTCTTCTGCCCGAACCAGGGCACGCAACACGCGGATAACGGTCTGCGGGTTGTTCCGCACAAAATCCTGCATGGCGGCGATGTTGAAGGTTTCGGTATAAATCTGCCGGTCGTAGAAAGTCACCGACTGCGCGCCAAACTTTCGTTTAATCTGGGTCAGCGGATAATTCCAGGTCGACACGGCGTCCACATTTTTTGCCACCAGAGCATCGAGCATCTCCTCGGGTTTGAGTGGGACGGGGGTTATGTTCTGGCGCGTCAGGCCCTGTGCGCTCAAAAACGAGTCAAGAAAGAAGTCGGAGGTGGTGCCGGGTGTAAACCCGATGCGTTTACCTTTCAAATCCGCGGGCTTGGTAATGCCGGCGTCAACCCGCGCCATTACCGCGTCGTTGGTTGTGCTCGACTCGATGTTGGCAATCACAAAGATGCGCTCGCCGCGCAGTATGCTGAACATGATCGGGGTCTCTGCCACGGTGGCAAAGTCGGTCTTGCCCTCCAGCACCGACTGCAGTGCCGCCTTGCCAAAGCTGTGCACCAGGGGCAACACATCGAGGCCCTGATCCGAAAAATAGCCATTTTTTAGGGCGATGTGAACCAGGGTACTTTGGGGTTGCGTGGTCAGCGCGAAGGTGATCTTCTGGCGCACTGGCCCGGTACCGGATGTGCCCGCTGTCAGGGGGGGTTTTTCACACCCGAGAAGGGTGAGCATGCAACACAGCACAAGAAACAATTTCCACATGGCAGGCCCCCAGTTGGATGGCTTAGATTGCCCCCCAAATGCCTACTATTGTTTTTCGAGCATTGTGCACCCAATTCCCATCAGGTTGCGGCCTGCAGGTCTGTCAGCTTCAAGTATTCCACCCCGACACTGACCAATCTGCTGGTATTCGGTGTTCCCTCTCGATACCAGCCAATGGTCAAAGAAGATTCACCATTGCTACCACCATGCGCCTGCGGATCACCGCGTCACCCCCCCACCCCCTTGCATGCTTGGCTAGGATTGTCATTCAGGCTTATCGCAACAGGCCGCGCCGGTTCGCACTTGCACCAGGGAGAGCGCCCGTTCGTAGTCAAAGTGTTCAATGCACCGCACAATCTCCTCGCCTTCCTTGCCCAACACGGTGTGCAACAACTGTCTCTCTGCGTTGGCCAGTTCGCCCGCAGCGATACTGCCCGTCATCAGCTCGTGTTCGAGCTTCGCCAGTACCTGATCGACGCGTGTTGGATCTACCACCGCCGGCGCTTGACTCTCGGCCACCACCGCATCGCGGATGCCGGCGAGAAGGGGCAACAATTCCTCGATCAGGCGCTGTGTGTGTCGATCTATTTCCGATCGCGCCGCAGTATGGCGCACCGCCGACAGCAGCGTATCGGCGGCCCCGCTGACGCCCATTGCACCCACATTGCCCGCAGAACCCTTGAGGCCATGCGCAAGCTCTTGAATACCCTGCAAGTCACCTACATCGAGCATGTGTTGCAGACGTTGCGGATCAGGGCTGTGGCTATCCAAAAATAGCGCTAGCATCCGCTGGTAACGCTCCCGGCTGTGAACGATCGACAGTCCGTGTGCCGTATCAAGGCCGGCAACCGCTAGCAGGCCGTGCAGATCTCCCCCATCGACCAGCGACGATGCCGTCGGCCACCGCTCATCTGCCACTCCACTAGTCGCCGGAAGCCACTGCGCCAAGGTTTCGTACAGTAGGTCGGGCTCGACCGGTTTGGCGACAAAGTCATTCATGCCCGCATCAGCGCAGGCCTGCCGATCCTCGGTAAAAGCATTGGCCGTCATCGCCAGAATCGGCTTGCTCTCCCAGCCCGGCAGCGCGCGAATGGCACGCGTAGCTTGGAGGCCGTCCATCTCGGGCATCTGAATGTCCATCAGGATCAGGTCGTAATCATGCGCCTGCACCTTGGCCAATGCTTCGCGCCCATTGGCGGCAGCGTCCACCGTGAGGCCCGCGCCGTGCAGCAGTTCCAGCGCCACTTCGCGGTTGATCGGGTTGTCTTCGGCCAGCAGAACCCGAGCACCGGTGTGGTGGTGGCGCAATCGCGTCTCGGCTTTCTGCACATCCGTTTCCGGAACACTCCGCATGACACCATGGCCGTGCTGCAGGCGGGCAGTAAACCAGAACGTGCTGCCTAGCCCAGGCATGCTTTCAACACCGGTCGCTCCGCCCATCAGTTCTGCCAGGCGCCGGGTGATGACCAGGCCGAGCCCGGTGCCACCGTATTTGCGCGTGGTGGAGGCATCGGCCTGCTCAAAAGGCTGAAACAGGTGGCCCAACTGATCGGCTGAAATTCCAATGCCGCTGTCCTGAACTTCGAAGCGAACCAACAACTCGACGCCGTCGTCTTGCAGCAGCTTTGCACGCAGGGCGATGCAGCCCGACTCAGTGAACTTGACGGCGTTGCTGGCAAAGTTCAGCAGTGCCTGGCGCACCCGCGTGGAATCTCCGCGCAGCCACAACGGCACGGCCCCACAGTCCGTTTCGATGCGCAAGCCCTTGGCCTGCGCCGCCTGCCCGATAATTGAAGTGACGTTGTCGAGAATTGCCGACAGTTGGAAATCGACGCTTTCCAGTTGCATTTTGCCGGCCTCGATCTTGGACAGGTCGAGAATGTCGTTGATGATTGCCATCAGGTGCCGGCCAGCGCCGTCGATCTTGTCCAGCCGTTCGAACTGTTGCGGTGTCGCCCCGGCGCGCCGCAACAGATGCGTGAGGCCGATGATGGCGTTCATCGGCGTGCGGATTTCATGGCTCATGTTGGCCAGAAAGCTGCTCTTGGCGAGATTCGCGGCCTCGGCCTGGCGACGCGCGGCGACCAGTTCCAGGGTGCGCTCGCTCACCAGTTCCTCCAGATGGTGCCGATGTTTGTCCAGTTCGATGCCGATGCGCGTTTTTTCCGTAACATCTTCCTGCACCGCTACATAGTGGCTGATCGAGCCGTCGGCCTGGCGCAGCGGCATGATGATGGCGAACTCGATGCACTCGCGGCCATCCTTCTTGCGATTGTGGAATTCGCCCTTCCATGGTTGGCCCTGACTCAGAGCCGCCCACATGCTGGCGTAGGTTTCCGGCGGTGTGCTGCCCGACTGCAGGATGCGCGGATTCTTTCCGATCGCCTCTTCCTCCCGGTAGCCGGATGCCCCCAAGAAGGCCTTGTTCACGTACTCGATCTCGGCCCGCGTATTGGTGATGATGATGCTTTCCGGGCTCTGCTCAACGGCCAGTGCAAGTTTGCGCAGAGAAGCTTGCGCCTCTACGCGCCCGGTGATGTCGGTATGCGCCACCACCGCACCGCCACTTTCGGTTTCCAGTGGTGCCACGCTCATGGCGAACCAGCGCTGCCGCTGCGGGGAATGGCAGGGGTACTCCAGATGGAACACCGGCAGGTGACCGTCGAGCACTGCCTGGATGCCTTCGCGTGCGCTCTGCGCCTCATCCGACGCGGGGCCGGTGCTGGCACGGCAGAGCGCCAGGTAATTTTCGCCGACACCGGTATGCGGCACCGGCTGGTTCGGGACGATGCCGTTTTCCAACGCGAACTGGCGCCAGGGCTGGTTCACTGCCACGATCACGCCGCTGCGATCGAGCACCGCGATTTCGGCGACCACCGAATCGAGAATTGCGCGGCCGAAGGCCTCGCTGTTGCGCAGCGCGGCCTGGTCTTTCGACTGGTCTTCGAGCAGACTCAGCATGGCAAGCCGGGTTTGTTCGGCCAACCTCTGCATTTTCTTGCGCTCGCTCACATCGCGTACGATTGCCTGCACGTGCGGCTTGCCTCCCAAATCCACCCGACTGAGGGAGACATCGGCGGCAAAAGATGTTCCATCCGCCCGGACATGTTCCCATTCGAAAGTCTGCGTTCCTGCCGTGAGCGCAAGAGTGGCCAAGTTGATCGCCTCTTCCTCGGAAGACCGACCATCGGGCTGCATTGGCGGCGAAAACCGGCCCGGATGCGCGCCGATGATCTGCTCCCGGGTGCAACCAAACATGGCCGCGGCTGCTGCGTTGCAGTCAATAAAGTGACCGTCAAAAAGCAAAAGGTGGGCCTCGGTCGTGGTCTCGAACAAGGTGCGGAATTTCAGTTCGCTCTCATGCAGCTGCAAGGTCACCGCCTCCGCATCGGCGCGTGCAGCGACTGCGTCCGCCATCAGGTTCTGCGCCGCCAGCCGCGCCTTGCGCTGGACCTCGAAAGCCGCCGCCTGATCCCTGAGCTGTTGGCTCACGCGCTCCTGTTCCGCGACTTCAAGACGTTTTCGCTCGGTGATGTCACGTATGAATGCGCTGAAGAAGATGCGCCCGCCAATCTTCCATGTCGTCAGTGAGAGCTCCAGCGGAAATTCGCTGCCGTCCCGACGCAGCCCCGCGAGTTCAATCGATTTGCCGGCAAGCTTCGGTTCGGCACCGGCTGCAATCCGGTTCATGCCCGCAGCATGCCGGTCGCGGTACCGTTGCGGAATCAGAAAAGCCAATGGCCGCAGACTGACTTCGGTCTGTGCGTAGCCGAACATGCGCTCGGCGCTGCGGTTCCAGCCCACGATGTGTCCTGCGTCGTCGCTGATGACGATCGCATCCAAGGCTGACCCGGTCACCTCCCGGAACCGCGCCTCGCTCTCGCGCAACCGGCTTTCACTGACGACGCGCAAGGCGGCGGCCCGGCTCGATGTCAGCACCGCCAGGGAGAGAACCAGCAGGCTGAGAACCGTGCCAATCCCAATCACCGTGTAACCGAAATCCGCCACGCTTCCATAGGCCTCGGCGAATTCCCGGGTTAGTTGCTCCAGACCAAACTGCAACCGGTCGACTTCCATAGTGAAGTCGTCGCTCAGTTGCGTGCCACGGCGAATCAGGTCGGGGTCAACGCCGGGTTTTGCTTGACGAACCTCCGCCACCCGGCCAAACCACTGCAGTGATTCCGCTGCCTGTGCTGTGACCAGGACCAACGTGGCGCGTTGCTGCGGATCCCTGACATCCATTTGGCGCAGCGTCTGCAAGGCATTCTGTGCATCGGCCAAGGCGGCCTGCAGTTGCACCTTCATCGAGTCGTCACCGGTAAGTACATAACCACGCGTGCGGCTTTGGGCCCCGAGTAAATGGGACTCAAGGTGTTGGGTAGCAAGCAGCACTTTGCTGGTCTGTGTTTCGGCCGCGGTGAAGTGAACCAGCTGGTTCTGGACCCGCATCGTGGTGAGACCCACTATCACCAGCAAGCCCAGTCCGACGCCATACGTGAACGCAATGGCGCCGCTCACAGCCCAGCCCGCTGGCGATCTTCGCCAGGCGCTCACCGCAGCCGCGAAACCCAGAGATGAAAACAGGAGCGCGGTGTGAGCCGCCATGACGGTCTTGCCCCACCAGCCAAAGACCCCGAGCACGGGCGTGAAGTAACTCACGATGGCGGCCAGCGCCAGCACCGTTACCAGCGCGCTGCAAGCTATCGAAACCAGCAAAGTCGCCGTGGTCTTGAACCGGAAGCGGGCGAAAGACGCTGCGACCGCCAGCAGCAGAAAGCACAGCGCGGTCTCCGGAGCCATCCGGCCCGGATTCGATGTACCCACAGTGCCTGCAGGCTCGGGGAACAGCCACTGGTCGAAGCCGGGATTCCAGTTAATGAAATACTCAGCCAGCGTCAGCAGGCCGATCAAGCCGGTTAACCAGAGGCAGCCGCCGGCGAGACGGTCCAGGTGGGTCTGGAGTCGCGCGCCGAACCATGTCGCGGGCAGTTCCGCAAGCTGCAGCGCGATGCCGATCAGAATGAAGGCGAGCGCCGTATTCGGCTTCATCGATACCCAGGTCGGCAGAATGCTCTTCAAGGCGGGGATATCCAGCGCCCAGCCGATCAGGACCGCGACTCCCGCAACCACCGACGCAACGCTGGCTGCTGACACCAATGCGGCCTGCATCATCGATGGGGGACCGTTGCGCGCGGTTGTCATGGCATTCAGAGCTGATCTTTCGGCGCCGCGTCGGCGAAGCTCACGTCGTACGGCGCTGCCAGCCCGAGCTGTCGCGACAATGCATTTACCTGCCGTTTGAGATCGATCATCGCCAACTCGCGATCAACCCCGGCGGTGCTGAACATCTGCAGTTCGGATTCCTGCTGAAGCAGTGCCGTCCGCGCAAGCCTGCGGTCGGTGACGTCGACGGTGTAACCCGCCAACAGGCTTCTACCTGCCAGGGCAATCGGAAACTTGATCGTCGTGTAGCTGCGGCCATTGAGTTCCTCCTCCAGACTGACCGTCTCGCCCTTGCTCACGACCGCCCAGTCATCGGCGCTGATCTTCGCGGCCAATTCGGGCGGAAACAATTCCGCCATGGTCTTGCCGACCATGTCGCTGCCTCGAATGCCCACCATCTGTTCAAAATTCTCACTGGCGCGCAGCACGCGGGATTCGGTGGAAGTCACTTCCTTGATGAAGAGGTAGACCGGCGTCTGGTGCATCAGCAGCGAGAACAAATTTTCGCTTTCCTGTAGCGCATCTTCGGCGCGCCTGCGTTCGACTGCGGTGTTCAGTACCCGCAGCAATTCGTCGATCAGGGATCGCTCTTCCTTCAAAAACGGGCCCTCGTCGAGCTTGGGGCGTTGCTCCAGAT
>CAJBVC010000259.1 GCA_903958915.1 uncultured beta proteobacterium | reverse complement strand
TGTCTATGCAGACATGCAGTGCAGTCTACGCGGCAAACTCAATGTTGCGGTATCGGCTCCCACATCACGCCCCCTGAGCTTGCATACAGCCGGACTAGAAGGCCAGGTGTGAAAATGATTTCTGCGATCCAGTCCCTGGCATTGCGATTGTTGCCATGGAATGGCCAGCTTAAGTACAGTGACACAATGCAAGATCATTATGTTGACCTGAAGGCAGCACATGAACATTCACAGCCGGTACCCTCTGTTGTTCACTCCACTGGACCTGGGCTTTACACAGATCAAAAACAGGGCGCTCATGGGCTCTATGCATACCGGCCTGGAGGAGGCTGAAAATGGCTTCGAGCGCATGGCGGCCTATTTCGCGGAGCGCGCCCGAGGCGGGGTTGGCATGATCATCACAGGCGGCATACCGCCCAACGAAGAAGGTGGCTTTGGCGCCAAGCTGTCCACTCCGGAAGAAGCCGAGCAGCACCGCACCGTCACCACCGCCGTGCATACGGCCGACCCCGATGTAAAGATATGCATGCAGATACTGCACATGGGCGCTCTGGCCCCCAACCCGTCCTGTGTGGCGCCATCAGCCGTCAAGTCACGCATCGGTGCTTTCAAGCCGCGCGAACTGGATGAAGAAGGCATTGAAAAGCAGTTGCTGGATTTTGTGAACTGCGCGGCATTGGCCAAGCAAGCGGGTTATGACGGGGTCGAAATCATCGGCTCTGCGGGCTATCTGTTGTCGACCTTTCTGGTGGCTAAAACCAATTTGCGCACCGACAAATGGGGTGGCAGCTTTGAGAACCGCATGCGTTTTCCGGTGGAAGTGGTTCGCAGGGTACGTGCCGCCGTAGGGCCCAACTTCATTGTCATCTTTCGCATCGCCGCCATGGACATGCTGGAAGGTGGCATGGCCTGGGAGGAAGTTGTCACCCTGGCCCTAGCAGTGGAGGCCGCGGGTGCTACCATCATCAGCACCCATTTTTGCTGGCACGAAGCACCCGTACCCACCATTGCCACTATGGTGCCACGCGCTGCCTTCACGCAGGTCACCGGGCGCCTGCGCAAGGTCCTGAAGGTACCGTTGATCACCAGTAACCGAATCAACATGCCCGATGTTGCGGAAGCGGTACTTGCGCGCGGTGATGCCGACATCGTTTCCATGGCCCGCCCCATGCTGGCTGATCCGGAACTGGTTCGCAAGGCCTTCGAGGGCCGCGAGGATGAAATCAACACTTGCATTGCCTGCAACCAGGCCTGCCTCGACCACACCTTTGGCGGGTACAAGCAAGTAAGTTGCCTGGTCAACCCCAGGGCCTGTCGCGAGACGCTGCTCAACTATAAAACGACTGCGCAACCCAGACGCCTGGCAGTTGTGGGTGCCGGGCCGGCTGGCTTGGCTTTTGCCACTGTGGCAGCGCAGCGCGGCCACCAGGTCACGCTATTTGACTCGGGCAGTGAAGTTGGTGGCCAGTTCAACCTGGCCAAACGCATTCCGGGTAAGGAAGAGTTTTATGAAACGTTGCGCTACTACCAGCGCATGATCGCCAAACATGGTGTCGTGCTGCGGTTGAACACACGTGTGGATGCAGCGCTGCTCACCGCAGAAGGATCAGAAGGTTTCGATGAAGTCATCGTGGCTACGGGTATTGTGCCTCGCCAACCCACGCTGGAGGGCATCAAGCACCCCAAGGTCGTGAGCTATATCGACGCCATCATGGGCCGCCAACCCATTGGACAGCGAGTCGCCATCATGGGCGCGGGGGGCATCGGTTTTGATGTGGCTGAACTCATTTCACACGCGGGGCCATCGGCGGCTATGGACTGCGCCGTGTTCGCTAAGGAATGGGGCATCGATTTCGTGAATCACCCACGCGGTGGCGTCACAGGGGTGCAGCCACAGTCAGCCACTTCGGGGCGCACCATTACCCTGCTACAACGCAAAACCGATCCCGTGGGTAAATCGCTTGGCCGCACCACGGGCTGGACCCACCGGCTTACGCTGTCTCGACGCGGGGTGCGCATGGTCAACGGGGTTGAATACCTTAAGGTGGATGATGCGGGCCTGCATACGCTGGTGAATAACGAGCCCAAACTCTTTGAAGTGGATACGGTGATCGTATGCGCCGGACAACTCCCGCTGCGTACCCTGTTTGATGACTTGCAGACGCAGGGAATCAAAGCTGCGTTGGTAGGTGGCGCATTTGAAGCCAGCGAGCTCGATGCCAAGCGAGCCATTGAGCAGGCCTGCCAATTGGCCGCGTCCGCGTGAAGTTGCCCCCAAGTATTCCTGCAAGGGTTGTGGCAACTGCGACTCGCGCAACACGCGGCACGTCGTTGAAGGAGACCACTGGACTTTCCGGAAGCGGGTACTCGTGTCAGTCAGCGCCCGCGACAC
>CAJBVC010000258.1 GCA_903958915.1 uncultured beta proteobacterium | reverse complement strand
ACTTTGGCTTTCAGGCCTGGCTCAAGTCGGTCACCGGCGAAGAGTTTCATGACTTTGCCGGCAGTGTGGTGGTGCATGCGGTGGGTGGGTGGCTGGCGCTGGGTGCCGTGCTGCTGCTGGGCGCACGCAGCAACCGCTACCGCAAGGACGGCGCCATATCTGCGCATCCGCCGTCGAGCATTCCCTTTCTGGCCCTGGGCGCCTGGGTGCTCACCGTGGGCTGGTTTGGCTTTAATGTGATGAGTGCGCAAACCCTGGACAAAATCTCGGGTCTGGTGGCAGTGAATTCCCTGATGGCCATGGTGGGCGGCACCCTGGCTGCGTTGGTAATAGGCAAGAATGACCCTGGCTTTGTGCACAACGGCCCGTTGGCGGGCCTGGTGGCTGTGTGCGCCGGTTCCGACCTGATGCACCCGCTGGGCGCCCTGGTGGTGGGCCTGGTGGCCGGCGCCATTTTTGTGCAGATGTTCACCTTGACGCAAAACAAATGGAAGATTGACGACGTGCTGGGCGTGTGGCCCCTGCATGGGCTGTGTGGCACGTGGGGCGGGCTGGCTGCCGGTATTTTTGGCAGCAAGGCACTCGGAGGGCTGGGCGGTGTGTCGTTCTGGTCGCAGGTGCTGGGCACCGCGCTGGGCGTGGGCTGGGCACTGGCCGCAGGATTTGTGGTCTACGGCCTGCTCAAAAAAACCACCGGCCTGCGCCTCAGCCAGGAAGAGGAGTTTGATGGCGCCGACCTGTCCATTCACAAAATCAGCGCAACACCCGAGCGTGAAGTCAACTGGTAAACGCTATACTAACGATAGCATGCTACGCTTGCTGGACGGGCGGTAGAGCGTCAAACCATGCTTGAAGTGCAGCCCCGTGCAAGGGTCGACTGCCGAGGTATCCCTGCATCACATCGCAACCCAACGCGGTGATGGTGTCGCGCTCGGCCTGGGTCTCTACACCCTCTGCGGTAACGAACAGGTCCAGGCCGTGTCCCATTTCGATCATGGCCTTGACCAGCTTCTGGGTACCCGGCGATGCATCAATCCCGTCAATGAAGCTGCGGTCAATCTTGAGCTCGCTCACCGGCAGCTTCTGCAAGTAAGCCAGTGATGAGTAGCCGGTGCCGAAGTCGTCAATCGACAGGGGAACACCAATCGCGCGCAGTGTGTTGAGCAGGTCCACACTCTTCTGTGCATCTTCCATCAAACCGCTCTCGGTAATTTCCAGACGCAGCCGGCTGGGGTCGACCCCTTTGGCGCCCAACATGCGCTCGACCCGTCGGGCAAAGCCCGCGTCCTGCAAGTCGCGGGTGCTGACATTGACCGCAATGCTGAGTTCCGGGTGCAGCGGCTGCCACACGCGCAAGGTGCGCAGGGCTTCCCGCAACATCCAGTCGGTCACCATGGTGATGTAACCGGTTTGCTCGGCAAATGGAACAAACTCGGCCGGTGAAACGAAGCCCCGCGTCGGGTGCTGCCAGCGCACCAGTGCTTCGGCGCCAACAGCCTGGCCGGTGCGCAACGAGAACTTGGGTTGCAGCCACATTTGCAGCTGCGAGGCGGCTACCGCCTGGCGCAAATCGGACACCAGATTCAAATGCCCCAAGCGCGCCGCCTCCTGGGCTTCGCTGTACCAGGCGTGCCCTACGGCCGTGCGTTTTGCGCTGTGCAAGGCCACTTCGGCATTGCGCATCAAGGTGCGCACTGCAGTGGGCGACACCGCACCAGCCGAATCCGCAATACCGCAGGTCACCGCCAGATCCACACGGTGGTCGCCGCACTGCACCGCCTCGCTGGCGGAACGCTCGAGATTTTCGCGCAGGGTTTCCATGGCGGCGCGGTCAGGCGCTGTGCAAGCCACGGCAAAAGTACCACCCGAGAGACGCGCGAGCATGGCATCCGGGCCGATCAGCCCGGCCTGTGCCGCCGCCTGCACCACCCCATTGGCACGCAGTGCCAGCTCCTTGATGAGCGTGTCTCCGGTGGCATAGCCCAGGGTCTCGTTGATGATCTTCAGGCGCGCCAGGTCGATGAGCGCCAGCGAATCGTAGGAGGCGGCTCTGCCATGCAGGGGGTTGAGGAGGGCTGCACGGTTGGGCAGGCCCGTCAATGCGTCGCGATACGCCTGCTCCACGATCTGCTCCTCGCGGTGGCGCACCGCGTCGGACATGGTGTTGAGCGCCAACCCGACTCGGTCAACCTCTTCGGTGCCGGTGATGGCTACGCGGCTCGCGTAGTCGCCCTGGGCAATCTTGCGTGCGGCCGTTTCGAGCGCCGCCAGCGGCTCCACCACACTGCGGGTCGTGCGCCAGGCCAGCCACGCCGCAAACCCTATCAGCAGCATGGACAGGCCGATGACCCACGTCGCCACCTCCTGGAACGAGCGCTGGGCCTCGTCGAGCTGGGTCTCGATGCGCTCGCGCTCACGGGCCAGCAGGGTGTTGGACTCCTGCAGCATGGCCTTGAGGGCGGGGTTGATCTGTTCATTGAGCGCGCGCGCGGCCGCGTCGAGGTCTTCCGCCTCCACCTGGTCGACCGTGGCTTCAAAGGCTTCGGCATAAATGGCGTGGCTGGCACGCAGGCGTTTGAGGGTTTCCTCCTGCCCAGAGTCTTTGAGTTCGTTGCTGAGGGATTCGATGATGCCTTCGATGCGGCGTTTACGTTCATCGAAATCGGCGTACTCCTGAACCCGGTTTTCACGCGGCGCATTCATCAGGCGAATCAAGGCACTGCCGACACCCTCGGTTTGCAGGGACAACGCTTGAATCCGCAAAAGACGCTGCATGTCGCCATTGGCAAATCGCTGCGTCACTTCACTGACCAGGCGCAATTGCAAGCCGGCCTGCGACAGCACCAGCAGCATCAGAACCACCAGCGCACCAAAGCCCAGCGCCAGCCGTCGACCAATGCGCCGCGGCCACAGCCCCTTGCGTCGCTCAATCTGCAGGAGATCGGTGCTTGGCGGATTCTGCATAGACAAAGGTTACACCGATTTCGCCGGTAGCCAGGTGTCCAGCGACCAGCGCCCGCTGCCAAAGATCGCCAGCCCTGCGAGCAAAACGCCCCAGGTAATGTGCTGCTGCATCGCAGCTGGCGCAATTTCTGCCAGCGAGACGACTGCCGTCACGTTCACCACACTCAGCCCCAGCGCCGCAAAGCGCCCACCCAAGCCCAGCACCAGAAGCACCGGCAGCCCCAGTTCACCCGCAGTGCCAAGCCACGCTGCGACCTCCGGAGACAGCAATGGCACCTGGTATTCGTCGGTAAACAAGGACAGCGTAATGTCCCAGTCGCGCAACTTGGTCAGGCCTGAGGCAAAGAAAACTTGCGCAACGAACAGTCGGGCCAGCAAAGCTGCTGGAGACTGCAATGTGTTCATCAGGCGGTCCAACGCATCTCGGCCGTGTAGCAGTCGCGCGAAGCTGCGCCTGACCAGCGAAGTGGATAAGGTTGGGTTCATCGCGGGTGTAGTGGGTATCATGAAATCTCTTGCTGTTGCGTGTGTCTTTTCGATACCGCCAACACCAGGCCGGTCTGGAAGGCCATCGGGAACCAGGCGCTGAAATCCAACGCCTGCGCGTCGTCCAACGCCTGGGCCAATGATCGGCCTGTCGACAGGGCTTGCAGGCAGTCGACTTCTCCGGGTAGCGCCAGGCGCGCGCAGGGGCGCAACCCGTTGCGCCAGACCACCACGGTCTGCCCAAGTTGTTCGTTCAGTAGCTGGCCCACTTCGGCAAACGATGGCGTGCCCTCCCGGTGGGCGGACAGGATACTT
>CAJBVC010000257.1 GCA_903958915.1 uncultured beta proteobacterium | reverse complement strand
TCCTCGCTTTACTACCTGAAGCGACTGCCCCTGGACCAGTTGAAGATTGACCAAAGCTTTGTGCGCAACATCCTGGTCGACCCCAACGAAGCATCGATTGCCAGGACCATCGTCGCACTGGCGCATAGCCTGGGGTTGGGCGTGATCGCCGAGGGTGTGGAAACCCTGGGGCAACGCGACTTTTTGGCCGCCGCCAATTGCCACGACTATCAAGGCTACTTCTTCAGCAAACCACTACCGCTGGAAGACTTTGAACGCCTGTTGCTGAAAGCCAATTTGCAGGAAATGTGTGAGTGAAATCTATAAACAAAGAGGAACAACCGATGAATAGCAAGACACTGAAAGTGCGGACCCGGCTTGGGTTGGGGTTTGGAATTGTTTGTGCGCTGCTGCTGGCCATTGCCGCGGTTGGCATGGCATCCATGAACAAGCTCAACCATGGGCTGGACAATATTGCGAATGACAAGATACCCAAAGTATTTGCCGCCACGGCGGTGATCAGTCAGATCGACGCCATCGCCATTGCCTTGCGCAACATGATGCTCAACGAGGAGGCCGCGGACCGCCAGCGACAGGTCGGTGTGATCATGCAGTCGCGCGAAGCCATCAACAAGGAGATTGAGTTTCTAAGCACGGTTACCAACAGTTCAGAGGGAAAGGCGCTCCTGTCAAAGGTGCTGGAGCAGCGTGCCAAATACCTCGATGGACAAGACGCCCTGCTTGCACTGATCATGGCGGACAAGCCCGCCGAAGCCAAAACCTTCCTCAGTGGGCAGTTACGGCCCATTTTGGGTGCCTATAAGACGGCAGTCGCGGCCATGATTGAACACGAAAAGAAGGAGGTCGTGGAAACAGAAAAGGCGGCAGAAAGTGCCTATGACCAAGCGCGCACCCTCCTGCTGGGCTTGAGTTCGGTGGCACTGGTGCTGGCCGTGTTGGTGGGTTGGTTGATTGCGCGCAGCCTCCTCAAGGAGCTCGGTGGCGAACCCAACGAAGCCGCCGATCTGGCGCGGGCCGTGGCACAGGGTGACTTTACCCAAGCCGCCCCAACGGGCAAGCGCGATGCCGACAGCCTGATGTGCCACCTGGTGTCCATGCAACAGAGTCTCGCCAGGGTGGTTACCCAGGTGCGCCAGGGCTCTGAAGGGGTTGCCACGGCCAGCGCAGAGATCGCCCAGGGCAACAATGACTTGTCGGCACGCACCGAGAGCCAGGCCAGTGCGCTGGAAGAGACTGCGGCATCGATGGAGGAACTCAGTTCCACCGTGAAGCAAAATGCCGACAGCGCACGCCAGGCCAATCAACTCGCACGAAGCGCCTCCGATGTAGCCATCAAGGGCGGTGAAGTGGTGGCGCAAGTGGTGGACACCATGAAAGGTATCAACGATGCGTCGCGCAAGATCGCCGACATCATCAGTGTCATCGACGGCATCGCGTTTCAAACCAACATTCTGGCACTCAACGCAGCGGTGGAAGCGGCCCGCGCGGGCGAGCAGGGGCGTGGCTTTGCTGTGGTGGCCAGCGAAGTGCGCTCGCTCGCCGGGCGCAGCGCCGATGCCGCCAAGGAAATAAAAACACTAATCAACGCCAGTGTCGAGCGCGTCGAAAAAGGCACCGTGTTGGTGGACCAGGCCGGGGCCACCATGACCGAAGTGGTGGGCTCCATCAAACGCGTCACCGACATCATGGGCGAGATCAGCGCGGCCAGCAATGAGCAGGCCGCCGGCGTCGCGCAGATTGGCGAGGCGGTCACGCAGATGGACCAGGTCACCCAGCAAAATGCGGCATTGGTCGAAGAAATGGCCGCCGCCGCCAGCAGCCTCAAATCCCAGGCGCACGAACTGGTGCAGGTGGTGGCAGTGTTCAAGCTCAACGGCACTGAAAGCCACTTTAGTGCGGCCCCGCACACCGTGGCGGTACGGGCACCAGCATCGGCAACCGCAGCGTACAAGAGTCCGGAGCGGCGTGCGCTCGCACCACCTCCCAAGGCGACGGCTCGGTTTGTTCCGTCCAAAGCCATCAGTCATGCTCCGGCGAAGTCAGCCGCTGCGGTAAAGGCCAGGGACGACGAATGGGAAACTTTTTGACCTCCGTATGCAAGCACTCCCACCGAACCCCGAACCCCTGGATGCAGACATGGCGCTGATTGCGCACCGACTGTTTGAGCTGCGCGATGCATGGGTCGCAGCATCAGAAGCTCTGCGCGACTACCACTTTTCGCTGGAATCTGAAGAACGCCAGTTGGCAGCCAAGCAAATGCTATGCTTGCTTGAGCGAAGTCGGTCACGCAGCCAGCTGTCTGACTAGGGCGTTCGACCCGGCTTCGCGCTCTCAACAAAATAATCCCCATGCGTAACAACCAACCGGTCACCGGTACTGAATACATTCTGCGCGACGACCAGTCACCGGTCTCACGCACCGATTCGAAGGGCATCATCACCTTTGCCAACGCTGATTTCATCGAGGCCAGCGGTTACACCGAAGAAGAGCTGCTGGGCCAGCCGCACAACATCGTGCGCCACCCCGATATGCCGGTCGAAGCTTTTGCTGACCTCTGGAAGTACTTGCAATCCGGGCGATCCTGGACTGGTATGGTCAAAAACCGCTGCAAAAACGGCGACCATTATTGGGTTTTGTCAAACGCCTCGCCGATGTGGGAGCGCGGTCAAGTGGTGGGCTTTGCCTCAGTGCGCATGAAACCCCCGCGTGAAGCGATTGCCCCCACCGACGCCATCTACCGGCGCTTTCGAGAAGGCAAGGCCCAGGGCTTGCGCGTCGAGCGTGGTCATGTGGTGCGCACCGGGCTATTGGGGTGGTTCGACCAACTCATCAACCCCGGAATTCGCGGGCGGCTGATGTACCTGATGCTGCTGGCTTCCACCATTATTGGAGCGGTCGGTGCAGTCGGCTTGTCTGTGATGACTGCCGATGACCAGAAGCTGCCGCTGATCGGCGGTGTATTGACCGGAATTGGCTTACTGCTGTTCGTCGGCTGGCGCATGCAGCGAGCCATCACCGAGCCCATCGATGCGGCCGTTGCCATTTCCAAACAGATTGCTGCAGGCTATCTGGCCAACGCCATCGACAACTCCGGCAAGGACGAGATCGGGCAACTTATGAACTCGCTGTTTGCCATGCAGCGGGCGCTGTCCTCGATGGCGAACACCGTGCTTGCCAGCGCCCATTCAGTGAGTGGTGAGGCCAGCGGCATCAGCCAAAGCAACGACGCGCTGGCCGGTCGCACGCAAGAGCAGGCCTCCAGCTTGCAGGAGACCGCGGCCAACATGGAAGAAGTCTCCACCACGGTCAAGCACAACATTGACAACGCCAAAACGGCCAACCAGTTGGTGCAAGAGGCAGGCACCATTGTTACCGCCGGTGGCGCGGCTATGGATAAGGTGGTCGGCACCATGGACACCATTGCGAGCAGCTCGCGAAAAATCACCGACATCATCGGCGTCATTGACGGCATCGCCTTTCAGACCAATATTCTCGCCCTCAATGCCGCCGTCGAGGCAGCACGTGCCGGTGAGCAGGGGCGTGGCTTTGCGGTGGTGGCCAGCGAAGTGCGGTCTTTGGCGGGCCGCAGTGCCGCCGCTGCCAAAGAGATCAAGGGCCTGATCGACGACTCGGTACACCAGGTGGAGACGGGCCTGGCCCAGGTCGCCGATGCGCGCCACACGATTGACGCATCGATCGAAGCGGTGCATCGGGTGGCCGCATTGGTGGGCGAGATTTCACACGCGTCGGTGGAGCAAGGCATGGCCATCGATCGGGTGGCTCAGCTGATTGTGGATATTGACCAGGCCACACAGCAAAACGTGCCGATGGCCGAGAGCGCGGCGCAGTCGGCGCGCGCACTGGAGGAGCAGGGCCGGGATTTGCAACGTACGGCGGGGGTGTTTCGCCTGGGCTGATATGCGCGTCTTTGTATGTTTCAGATCATTGAACCGGCAATGGTCCGGGACTATAGTGTGAGAGTTGAGTTGGACAACGGATGCCATTCTGATCGGCGGCCATCGTGCAAGGTATGCATGAAAAGTGCTTGTAACGCCCGTACAGAATGCGCGGACAGCTATAAAACAAGGAGCAAAAATGAAGCTCAGACACATTGCATTGCTGCTGGCCAGCGCGCTTTGCGTTGGACAGGTCGGTGCGCAGCAGTACCTGCGCATTGGCACCGGTGGCACGGCTGGCACCTACTATCCCATCGGGGTTCTGGTCGCCACTATCGTGTCGCAACCAGGCAAGATCGTTGCCACCGCGCAGAGTAGCAATGGCTCGCTGGGCAACGTCATCAGTGTCGCCGGTGGATCGCTCGAATCCGGCTTCAGCCAGGCCGACGTTGCCACCTGGGCCTACCACGGCACCGGCATTTTCGAAGGCAAACCGCGCCTGGGCGGTCTGCGCCTGATTGCCAACCTGTACCCGGAGAGCATTCACATCGTGGTCAAGAAGGGCATGGGCGTCAAGACCATTGCCGACCTGAAGGGCAAGCGGGTGGCGCTGGACGAAGCGGGTTCCGGCACCCTGATCAGCGCGCGCCAGGTGCTGAGCGCTTTCGGACTGAGCGAGGCCGACATCAAACCCGAGTACATCAAACCCAACCAGGCCGGCGACAAACTCAAGGCCGGGGCGCTCGATGCATTTTTCTTCACCGGCGGGGCACCGGCCAAGGCCATTGTGGATCTGCTGCCCACTGGCATCGACTTGTTGCCGATCGACGGCGCACCGGCGCAGCGCATGCGCGCGGCCAGTCCGTTCTTGACCGCTGACACCATCAGCGCCGACTCCTACCCCGGCATTGCCGCTACTCCCACACTGGCGGTGGGCGCACAGTGGGTGACGCGCGATACGGTGGATGCCGAACTGGTGTACCAGGCCACCAAGTCACTCTACAGCGCAGCGGCGCAACAAGCTCTCGCCCACGGCCATGCCAAGGGCCGGTATATGACGCTGGCCAATGCGGTGCAGGGCGCCGGGTTTGCGTTTCATCCGGGTGCACTGCGCTTTTACAAAGAAGCGGGCGCACTGCAATAGCATGAAATTCCCGTTGCGCTTGACCCCGGTGCTGGTGGCAGTTCTTAGCGCCGTGTTGATGGTGGTTTACACGGGTTATCAGCTGGCACATGAGCGCGCCGCAGTCATTCACCGCGCGGAGCTGCAAACCCAGAACTTGTCCCGAGTCCTGGAGGAACATGCACGCCAGACCCTGCACCGTGTTGCCGCCAGCCTGGCGCAGGCGGATGCAGAGCTGGGGACATTGCGCCGCGCTGGCAAGTTTGATGTGGCGCAGTCGCGCCAACTATTGACCCAATTGCTGCCGGCCGATCTGCTGATTCAGAATGTGCTGCTGCTGGACGGCAGCGGCGCGCTGTTGTTGTCCACCCAGAACGAGCTGGGCGCGGGTTATGGGTCCGGTGTTGACAGCGACTACTTTGCGCCCCATGTGCGCGGGGCCGACCGGGAACTGGTGTTTGGCGACCCGGTGAAGGCTGCCGATGGCCAGTGGTTACTGCCAGTAAGCCGGCGCTTTGGGCGTCCATTCGGCGGCTTGGACGGGGTACTGGTGGCCATGGTGCGGACTGCCTACTTGCAGAGTTTTTACGACTCCATTGAGCGCGGTCCCGACGGCCTGGTCACGCTGTTTCTTTCGTCCGGGTCGGCGGTGGTGACCTCCCCTGCGGCCGATGGGGCTGTGGGCAAGAACTGGTCACAATCCCCGATGTTTCGCGAACATTTACCGGCCTGGCCCACCGGCACGGTGCGCCAGGTCGTTATGAGAGACGGGCTCGAGCGCATCTACAGCTACCGGGCACTCAATGACTACCCGGTGGTGGTGACGTACGGCCTATCCATGGCATCCATCCTAAGCAGTTGGCAAGCCGGCGCCTGGAGCGTGGGCTTGCTGCTGGCCACTGCATTGGTGTTGCTGACTGGCGCTGCAATCGCGCTGCGGCGCCAGGAGGTTTTGCGCCAGGCCGCCGCGCGGGAACTGCGCAACAGCGAACTGCATCTGCGTTCGATCATCGAAGCCGAGCCCGAGTGCATCAAGATTGTGGACGCGCAAGGCCGCCTGCTGCAGATGAACCCGGCCGGGCTGGCGATGATCGAGGCGGACGGATTCGAGCAGGTGGAACATCGACAGGTACTCGACCTGATTGCACCGGAGCACCGCAGTGCTTTCAACCAGATGCACCAACGCGTGCTGGACGGCGAGTCGGCAGAACTGACGTTTGAAGTGCAGGGCCTCAAGGGTGGCAGGCGCTGGCTGGAAACCCACGCGGTGCCCTTGCAATACCATGGCCAAACGGTGCATCTGGCCGTAACGCGCGACGTTACCGAGCGCAAGCTGTTCGAAGAAGCGCAACGCATTGCCGCCACCGCCTTCGAGTCGCAGCAGGGCATGACCATCACCAACGCACAGCACGTGATTCTGCGTGTCAACAATGCATTCACCGCCATCACCGGCTACAGCGCTGCTGAGGCCGTGGGTCAAACCCCGCGCATGCTCGCCTCCGGGCGCCACGACCGTGACTATTACGCTGTCATGTCCGAAAGCCTGGACGCCACCGGCGCCTGGTCCGGTGAAATCTGGAACCGGCGCAAGAGTGGCGAGGTCTATCCGCAGTGGCTCAGCATCAGCTGCGTGAAAGACACTGCAGGGCAGGTCACCCACTACGTTGGCATATTCAACGACATCAGCGAGCGCGTCAGTGCGCAGGCGCAGATTGATACGCTGGCGTTCTTTGACCCGCTCACTGACCTTCCCAACCGCCGCCTGTTGCTCGACCGCTTGGACCAGGCACTGCACGTCAGCACCCGCCACGCCCGCAAGAGTGCCCTGCTATTTGTGGACCTGGACAACTTCAAAACCCTCAACGACACACTGGGGCATTTCCAGGGCGACCTCTTGCTGGTGCAGGTGGCCCAGCGCCTGAAGACCTGTATCCGTGAAGGTGACACGTTGGCACGCCTGGGTGCCGACGAGTTTGTGGTGATGCTGGAAGACCTGAGCGAAGATGCCATGGAGGCCGCCACCCAGGCCGAAACGGTGGCAGGTAAGTTCCTCAGTGCCTTTGTGCCCGCATTTCAACTCGATCAGGGTGCCCACCACACCACGCCCAGCATCGGCATCACCCTGTTTGGGGGCGAGATGCTGGAGAGCGGCGACCAGCCCCGCAAACGCGCCGAACTGGCGATGTACCAGGCCAAGGCGGCCGGGCGCAACACGCTGCGCTTCTTCGATACCCGGATGCAGGCCGAAGTGTCGGCCCGCGCCGCACTGGAAGCAGACCTGCGCGAAGCCGTGCAGCAGCAGCAGTTTGTGTTGCACTACCAGCCTCAGGTGGTGGGTGGCCGCATCACCGGGGTGGAGGCACTGGTGCGCTGGCTGCACCCGCGCCGCGGCATGGTGTCCCCGGTCGAATTCATTGCGCTGGCCGAGGAAACCGGTCTGATACTACCGATCGGTGAATGGGTGCTACAGACCGCTTGCGCTCAGTTGGCCGCCTGGGCCGACAACCTGAACCTGGCACATTTGACGATGGCAGTGAATGTGAGTGCGCGCCAGTTTCACGAGCCGGATTTTGTGGAGCGGGTGTTGGCTACCCTGGCCCGCACCCAGGCTCCACAACGGCGGCTCAAGCTGGAACTGACCGAAAGCATGTTGGTCTACGATGTGGAAGACATCATTGAAAAAATGGGCGCCCTCAAGGCCAAGGGAATTGGCTTCTCGCTGGACGACTTTGGCACCGGCTACTCGTCCCTGTCCTATCTCAAACGCCTGCCGCTGGACCAACTCAAGATCGACCAGAGCTTCGTGCGAAGCATCGTCACCGACCCCAATGACGCCGCCATTGCACGCCTGGTCATCGTGCTGGCCGAGACGCTGGGGCTGTCGGTGATTGCCGAAGGCGTAGAACTGCAGGCGCAAGCCGACTTTCTGGCCCGCCAGGGCTGCCATGCCTACCAAGGCTACCTGTTTAGCAAGCCAGTGCCGTTGGAGGCATTTGAGACCTTAGTGCACCAAAAGTCCTGCTGAGCGCACCACAGCTTCCCTACTAGAATTCCCGCTTCTATCCGAAGCACAACGCACCGCATGACTGCATCCGCAAACCCGCACCCTGTGCGCTCCCAGTATGAAGACTTTCTGCGCCATGTCGACAGCCATGGCGTGCTCAAGTCCGACCGCACCGGCACCGGTACCAAGAGCGTTTTCGGCTACCAGATGCGCTTTGACCTCAATGATGGCTTCCCGCTGGTCACCACCAAGAAAGTGCACCTGCGCTCCATCATCCAGGAGCTGCTGTGGTTCCTGACGGGGTCGTCGAACAACAACTGGCTGAAAGAGCGGGGTGTCTCGATCTGGGACGAGTGGGCACGAGCCGATGGCGACCTGGGACCGGTCTATGGCGTGCAATGGCGTAGCTGGCCCACACCAGACGGCGGGCATATTGACCAGATTGCGCAAGTCATCGAGACGCTGAAAATCAACCCGGATTCGCGGCGCATGATCGTCAGTGCCTGGAATGTGGCGGAGCTGTCCAAGATGGCCCTGATGCCCTGTCATGCTTTCTTCCAGTTTTACGTGGCGCCTGCTTCCGAGCCCGGTGGCAAGGGCCAACTGAGTTGCCAGCTCTACCAGCGCAGTGCCGACATCTTCCTGGGCGTTCCGTTCAATATTGCTTCATACGCCCTGCTCACCCACATGGTGGCGCAGCAGTGCGACCTGGACGTGGGGGACTTCATCTGGACCGGTGGCGACTGCCACATCTACAGCAACCACGCCGAACAAGTGGCGCTGCAATTGGGCCGAACACCCTTCGCCTACCCCACCTTGCACATCCAACGCCGCCCGGAGTCGATTTTCGACTACCAGTTTGAGGATTTCGAAGTGCAGGACTACCAATGCCATCCGGCCATCAAGGCCCCGGTCGCGGTCTAAGGGTTTATGCAGCTTCACCTCATTCTGGCCCGCGCAGCCAATGGTGTCATCGGCAAGGACAACACCATTCCCTGGCACTTGCCAGAGGATATGGCCCATTTCAAACGCCTCACGATGGGTTGCCCGGTGATCATGGGGCGCAAGACCTGGGACTCTCTGCCACCGAGGTTTCGCCCCCTGCCCGGACGCACCAACATTGTTGTCACACGCCAAAAAGATTGGAGTGAAAAAGGTGCGCAACGCGCATCGAGCTTGCGTGAGGCGCTCCTTTTTTGTGAGCATAGCCGAAACGCCTGGGTGATGGGCGGTGCGCAAATCTACGCCCAGGCCATGCCCTTGGCCGACACGGCGCAGGTGACTGAAATTGACTTGCACGTGGAAGGGGACGCGTTAGCTCCCACTTTTGGACCCGACTGGATGGAAACAGCACGCGAGCGACATATTTCTGCCACCGGACTGGCGTACGCTTTCGTAACGTACACCCACACCACCCCGCATCAACCACCAGAAAGCTAGACCATGTCTGGACACGGATTTCACGTACACGGACCACACGACCACGAACTCGAGCACGCCCAACAAGGTGGCCATGGCGACCATGGCGGCGGCGGGATGATCAACCAGATCGCGATGTTCACCGCCATCATCGCCACGGTGGGCGCCATGTTCTCCTACATGGGCGGTGCCACCCAAGCCACCACCGCCTTGCAGGTCGCGATTGCATTGGCCGCCATTGCCCTGCTCACCAAGAAGAGATGGCTGGAATACGGCATGTTTGCCGTGGGCGGACTGGGCACCGCCATCGGCATTGCCGCCATGCTGCACTACTGAAACACATGCCTAGCTCTGGTTGC
>CAJBVC010000256.1 GCA_903958915.1 uncultured beta proteobacterium | reverse complement strand
GTCGTGGAAGGGCAGTGCGTCTGACTTTGACTGGTCCCCGCAGGCGCTCGAATCGCAGCTGGATGAACTGCACACCCACATTCAGGCCAAGCGCCATGCGGTGCCCGCGCGAGGTGGCACGCAGACCGTGGTGCTGGCGCCAGCGCTGGCCGGTATGCTGGCGCACGAGGCTATGGGACACCCCTGCGAGGGCGATATCGTGCTGGGTGGTGCGGTGACAGCGCGCCTGGTGGGGCAGGGCGTGGCGAGTGAGCTGGTCACCATGGTGGACGTGGCTCATACGTGGAATGGTGCGGAAGTGATGATGCCGGTCTATGTGGACGACGAGGGCACGCCGGCGCAGGATGCGATGCTGATCGACAAGGGGCAGCTCACCGGCTTCATGCACAGCCGCGAGACCGCCGAACGACTGGGGCAGGCGCCCACTGGCAGCGCGCGCGCCTATGCGCCGGGTGACGAGCCGCTGGTGCGCATGCGCAACACCGTCATCGTGCCGGGAACCTCCAGCCTGAAGGACATGGTCGCGGGCGTGGAGGAGGGCTACCTGCTGATGAAAACCGGCAACGGGCAAGCGGACAGCACCACCGAGTTCATGTTTGGCATTTCGCTGGCCTATGAGATCAAGAATGGCAAGCTCGGTGCCGCCATTCGCGACACCACGGTGTCGGGCTCGGCGATCAAGGTGCTGCAGAGTGTCGATGCGGTGTCCTCCGACATGCATTGGGAGGCAGCCGGTTATTGCGGCAAGAAGCAGCCGATGGTGGTGTCCATGGGTGGGCCAGCACTTCGGGCGCGCGCCCATCTGGGCGGTCAGTGAATCGGCGGTACAAGGAAAAAGACATGAATCTGCAACATCTGGCCGAACAGGCCCTGGCTGCGCTCCAACGGGAAGGGGCGGATGCGTCCCAGGTTAACGTTACACGTACCGCACTGACCGAAGTCAACATCAACCTGAATGAGGCCAGTCTGCTGCGCAGCACGCAAAGCCATAAGCTCACGCTGCTGGGCCTGTGGGACGGGCGCAAGGCCAGTACCGAGTTGTCCGACCTGTCCGAGGAAGCCCTGTTGGCCGCGGCCGCAGCCCTGCGCGCCGACGCCGCTGCAGCGCCACAGGACGATGCCAACGCCGTGTCATCAGGGCAGCGCACAGTCATTTCCCATGGACCGCTGGAAAGTGATCTTGCCGCACTAACCGATGCAGCCGCCGACCTGCTCGAGTTCCGCGCTGCGACCACCCCGTCGATGACCATAGAGGAAGGAGCCGCCTCTCACACCTGTGTTGACACGCAGGTTGCCACCAGTGGCGGCAGCCATCTGTCCTGCACCCTGGGCTGGTATGGCCTGAGTGTGTTTGGCACGGCGCGCGGACCGGCTCCCGACGGCAGCGTGCGTTCCAGTTCGTTCAACTATGCCGGTGGCGAAACCGAAGACCTGCGCGGTGCGCCGGCAAGCGGCCGGTTTGGCATGGGTGAGATGATGCGCGAACTCACGCGTTCCATCGACACCAAGGGTGTCTCGGACTGTTTCGGCGGTAAGTTCACAGGAGACGTGGTACTGACCCCCATGGCGGTGGCCACCCTTTTGGGCTGGCTGCACTCCCAGGTGAGCGACATGGCGCTGATTTCCGGCAGCTCGGTGTACCGGGAGCGGGTGGGCGAAGAGATCGCTTCGCCCCTGCTGACGCTGGGCAGTTGGTTCGATGGTCCGGGCGTGGCGGCCATTTCAGCCGACGGTTTTGTCGCGCCACCGCTGCAATTGCTGAACGCCGGGCGCCTCACCACCCTGACGCCCACCCTCTATGGCAGCCGCAAAACCGGTTTGAAGCACGTTCCTACCGCGTCAAGTGGCTGGCATCTGGCAGCGGGAGAGACTCCCTTGGCCGAACTGCTGCAAGGCGTACAACGCGGCGCGGTGGTCGGGCGCTTGTCGATGGGCAACCCGGCGGCGAACGGCGACTTTTCCGGTGTCATCAAGAACAGTTTTGCGATCAACGGCGGCGAAGTCGGCTCGGCCTTGTCGGAGACGATGATCAACGGCAATGTGGCGCAGATGCTGCGCGATGTGGTGGCCGTGAGC
>CAJBVC010000255.1 GCA_903958915.1 uncultured beta proteobacterium | reverse complement strand
GCAAGCGGCACTGGCCCTGCTGGACAACCCCACACAATTTCTCTCCACCGTGCAAGTGGGAATCACCTCGATTGGCATGCTCAATGCCATTGTGGGAGAGGCGGCCTTCAGTGATTCGTTGTCTGCCTGGCTGCAGTCGTATCTTGGGGTGGCGCACCGCGCCGCCGAGGTGTCTGCCACGGCCATTGTGGTGACGGTCATCACCTTCGTCACCATCGTGTTTGGTGAACTGGTGCCCAAGCGCATCGGTCAGCTTTACCCGGAAGCGGTGGCTCGGCTGGTGTCCCGCCCGATGACATGGGTCGCGACTCTGACCAAACCGTTTGTGCGCCTGCTCTCCATGTGTACCCACGGCATGCTCAAGGTGCTGCGCATCGACACCGCCGACAACCGCGCGGTGACCGAAGCAGAGATTTCGGCAAGCCTGGAAGAAGGTGTGGACGCGGGCATCATTGAGCATCACGAGCACCAGATGGTGCGCAACGTGTTTCACCTGGATGACCGGCCCCTGACCTCCATCATGTTGCCGCGCTCCGATATCGAGTGGCTTGACGCTGCGAGCACGGTCGCGCAGTGCCTGGCCCAGGTGAGTGGGGCCGGCGGGCACGGTGCGCACTCCTGGTACCCGGTGTGCCGCGGATCGCTCGATGATGTAGTGGGCATCGTGAGTGTGGCACGCCTGCTGGAACTCGGTGCAGACCATGCGGGCGGCATCGATGCGGTCGCGGAGCCGGCTGCCTTCATGCC
Organism: uncultured beta proteobacterium; assembly: GCA_903958915.1. GTDB lineage: Bacteria > Pseudomonadota > Gammaproteobacteria > Burkholderiales > Burkholderiaceae_C > Allorhodoferax. The sequence continues at coordinate 1,885 of CAJBVC010000255.1, read as the reverse complement.
GGAAACCTTGAGCGGCATGGAACTCATCGCCCAGTTTCGCACCACAGCGGCGCGGATGGTGTTCGTGGTGGATGAGTACGGTGTAGTGCAGGGACTGCTGACACCGCATGACCTTCTTGAAGCGATTACCGGCGAACTGCAGCCCGACCTGCAAGCCCAGGCTTGGGCAACGCTGCAGTCTGATGGATCCTGGGCGCTCGATGGCTTGATGCCCGTTGGGGAACTGAAGGCGCGGTTGGAAATTGACGAATTCCCCGACGAGGACCGGGGCCGCTACAACACCCTGGCAGGCTTGCTGATGGCGGTGTGCGGCCACCTGCCCTCAGTGGGGGAAAAAATCCGATGCGCGGCGTGGGAATTTGAGGTAACGGCCCTGGAGGGGCGCCGTATTGACAAGGTGCTTGCGCGGATTCAAGTCCAGTCACGCACGCTGTAGGCAAGGATGCCCAGCCATTCGTGCAGCACCAATTGCCATCGCGTGACACCCTCACGCAAGGAATACTCCAACCATGGCGTGCCACTGCCAGTGCGAAAATCGACCGGGTAAGCGGTGACGTTCCACCCCATCTTGCGAAACACAGCCATGGAGCGTGGCATGTGCCAGGCGGAAGTGACCAGCAGCCAGGGTTGCGTCCTGTCTAGTCCGGGAAGTTGGGCGGTAAGCACCGCATTTTCATAGGTGGTGCGCGAGGCGGATTCGTAGCGCACCCGCTCGCCGCTCAATCCCAGGCTTTCAAACAGCACGCGCGCCCGCTCGGCTTCGCTGGGACCAGTTCCAAAGACCGTTCCCTCGCCACCGGTAAACACGATCTGCAGGGTAGGATGCCGTTGGGCCGCCGCAACGGGTGCAACCATGCGTTCCGCGCCATCGTTGAGCACTGGCTGCCGATGGTCCTGCGCAACGTAGCCCTGCTCAAACGCACCACCCAGAACGACCATTCCCGCATAGCTTCGCAGATCGGCTTGCGGCGCAACTTCTGCGTAGCGCGATTCGAGCTCGTGCATCAACGCGTTGGGCACGGGAAGCCATCCCAGAAACAAGAGAAGACCCAGCCCCGCGGTAGTTAAACCATGTGCTACTGCCGGTCGCCGCCTGAACACCAGTATCGCCAACACAAGAAGCGCGACAACCCAGACCAGCGGTTGTGTCACGCCACTCAGAATTTTGCCAACAACAAACATGGTCGCCCTATCCGATGGGGTGATGCCAGACCTGGCGAGCAACCCGCGCCATGTTGCCGCCCAGCACTTGCGACACCTCCGGGTCGGACATGCCGACACCCATGAGTGCCATCGGCAGTCGTTTCCAGGTATCAACAGGTGCGTACGTCGCCCGCGCGATGGCGCGGTCGTAGCCTGCCGATGGGGGCCACCAATAGCTTGGATCAAACTCTCCCGCAGGCGTGTCGTCCAGCCCCTCTTGCGAAAAACCATTGTCCAGCCCAATGCCAACGTGTTCTACACCCACCAGACTGGCCACATAGGCCGCATGGCGCGCCACATCGTCGGCGCTGGGTGTATCGGTGCCCAAGAAGAACGACACCCCCGAAACGCACACCACACCTCCGGTCGCGGCGCAGGCGCGGATCTGCTCGTCGGTGATGTTGCGGCCATGCTCCACCAGTGCCAGCGGATTGGCGTGGCTGAAGATCACGGGTGCGCTGGATGCAGCCATGATGTCCAGACTGCAGCGCCGCCCGGTGTGTGAGCAGTCCATCAACAGCCCCGCTGCGTTGACCGCTTCCACCATCCGCCGGCCCAGCGGCGTCAATCCCCGCGCCACATCGTGGCACCCATCGGCCACCGTGTTGTTGCGGTTGTAGGCAAAGTGGATTTGGCGCACACCAAGGTCGCGGTACAGAGCCACCATGTCAGGCTGCTCCAG
>CAJBVC010000254.1 GCA_903958915.1 uncultured beta proteobacterium | reverse complement strand
GGCCGCATGGAAACGCCAGTGGGTACGCTCGAGATTCCCACCTTTCCCGCATCAAGTGCCGGGCCCGACCTGCGGGAAATCGTGCTCGGCTCCGAAGGACGATTTGGGGTGCTGACAGAAGTGGAAGTGCGCGTCACACCGCTGCCCGAGCATGAAAGTTTCCACGCCATTTTTCTGCCCGACTGGGAACGTGCCGAAGCCGCCGTACGCACGCTGGTGCAGCGCAAGCTCCCTTTGTCCATGCTGCGCCTGAACAACGCGGGTGAGACCCGAGGGTATCTGGCGATGGCGGGCCACACCGGCCTGATTGCCTGGCTGGAGCGCTACCTTAGCTTGCGCGGATGCAACGACGAAAAATGCTGGCTGACCATGGGCGTCACGGGCAACCAGCCCGCGGCGCGCCAGACACTGGCCGAGGCGCGCCGGGTACTCCGGCGCTTTGGTGGTGTCTACCTCGGTACAGCGCTGGGCAAGAAGTGGAGTGAAGGTCGCTTCAAGGGGCCGTACCTGCGCAACGCCTTGTGGGAGAACGGCTATTCGGTGGACACCATTGAAACCGCTGTGGACTGGCCGCAGGTGAAGACCATGATGCAGGCCATGGAAACCGCAGCCCATGAAGCGTTTGCTGACTTCGACATCAAGGTGCAGGCGGGCACCCATCTTTCGCATGTGTATCCGCAGGGCAGCAGCATTTACGCCACTTACATCTGGCCCACAGCCCCCGGGGGCTACCTGCCCAATCTCGAGCGCTGGCGCCACTACAAGAAGCGGGTTTCCGAAGCGATCGTGGCCCATGGTGGCACCGTCAGCCACCAGCACGGCGTCGGCCGGGACCATGCACCCTACCTGCCCGCGGAAAAAGGGCCCCTGGGCATGGCGACATTGGCCGGACTTTGCCGCCATTTCGACCCGCAGGGCATCATGAATCCGGGCAAATTGCTGGCTGATGGCGAGCAATGGGCGCCCTAGACGCATCGCTTCGTGCATCCGAGCGCGCCAACCGATTGGAGCGCCTGTTCTCCACCGTGTGGGACCTGCTGGTGATCGGTGGCGGCATCACTGGCGCTGGACTGGCGCGGGAAGCGGCACGCCGCGGCTGGCAAGTGGCGCTGATCGAGCAGCACGACTTCGCCTGGGGCACGTCGAGCCGGTCTTCCAAGCTCGTGCACGGTGGCCTGCGCTACCTGAAAGAGGGGCAGTTCGGTCTCACCTTGCACTCCGTGCGCGAACGCCAGCGGCTGATGGACCAGGCACCCGAGCTAATCGAACCCCAGAGTTTCCTCATGGCCGACTGTCCCGGTCGCAAACCGGACCGGTGGTCGCTGAGCATCGGGTTGGCCCTCTACGACAGGATGGCCGGGAGGCGCCAGCACGCGTATGTGGACCGCATTGCCGCCGAAATGCTGGCGCCCGGTATGCGCCTTGCCGGACTGCGTGGCGCCACCACCTTCCTGGACGCCAAAACCGACGATGCCCGCCTGGTGCAACGGGTCCTGATGGAGGCCGAACGCGACGGTGCCGTGGTAGTCAATTACGTCTGCGCCACGGAGTTGATACGTGATCAGGGGCAGGTGGTTGGCGTTAGCTTGAGCGACATGGAAAAAGCGGATGGCACAAGCAGCGAAGTCCGTGCGCGCGCGGTCGTCAATGCCAGCGGCGTCTGGTCTGACACATTGCGTGCTGGCGTAGGCGGCAAACCCCTGCTGCGACCGCTGCGGGGTAGCCATCTGGTGGTGCCCTGGTGGCGGCTACCCGTGGCCCAATCGGTCAGTCTTGCGCACCCCAAGGACGGCCGCTCGGTGTTCTTCTACCCGTGGGAAGGCGCGACCCTGATCGGTACAACCGATCTGGACCACCAGGACGACCTGGCGAATGAGGCATCGATCACGCCCGACGAAGTGGTCTACCTGCTGGAGGCGGTGAACGACCACTTTCCCGGCCTGTCCCTCAAGCCTGCCGATGCCGTCGCCTGTTACGCCGGTGTGCGGCCGGTGGTGGACGATAGCTCGGGGGACCCCTCCAAAGCGCCGCGCGAACATGTGGTGCTCAATGAATCGGGGCTGATCACGGTGTGCGGCGGTAAGCTCACCACCTTTCGCACCATGGCGCAAGACGCACTGGCGCTCGCTGCCCCACAGGTCGGCAAGCCCTTTCGCAAAGACCAGGGCGCCGTTTTTTCTCCAGCTACCCCATTGCCCTGGCATTTAGGTCGAAGGGTACGCCACCGACTGGCTGCGCGCTACGGGTTCAAGGCCCGGCAGTATGCAGATCAGGCCGAACCTGGCGAGCTCGAGCCCGTGCCCGGAACCCACACGCTGTGGCTGGAACTGCGCATTGCCGCCGGTTTCGAGAACGTGTTGCATCTGGACGATCTGCTGCTGCGCCGCACCCGGCTGGGCATTCTCTTGCCACGCGGCGGTTTGGACTATCTGGCGCGTATTCGCGCGCTGTGCCAGCCTGCACTGCGGTGGGACGACGCGAAATGGCAAACCGAAGTCCAACGCTACCAGACGATCATTGACGCCCACTACCGTGTGCCCCGAGGTGCTTATGCCCGATGACATCCTTCTTGCGATCGACAACGGAACCCAAAGTGTGCGGGCATTGCTGTTTGACCTGCGCGGCAACCTGGTGGGCAAATCGCAGGTCAAGCTGGACAACTACCAGTGCGCACAACCCGGCTGGATGGAGCATTCGCCCGAGGAGTTCTGGACCGCACTGTGCACGGCCTGCCGCGCCCTGTGGGCCACCACCGCAATTCAGCCGCACCAGGTGCGCGCCCTGGTCGTCACCACCCAGCGCGGCACGGTCATCAATCTGGACAAGCGTGGCAATGTATTGCGACCGGCCATCATCTGGGCAGATCAGCGCATGGCGCAGGCGCGCAAGAAATACGGGCTGCTATGGGAGAGTGCCTTTTTGCTGGCCGGCTTGCGCGACACGGTCACGGCCTTTGAGCGCCAGGCCGAAGCCGTGTGGATCGCGCAAAACCAGCCCGAACTCTGGGCGCAGACGGACAAATTCCTGCTGCTGTCAGGGTACCTGCACTATCGCCTCACCGGTGAGATGGTGGATGCGGTGGGCAACCAGGTCGGGTACGTGCCGTTTGACCACAAAAAAGGGACCTGGGCGGCAGCGGGCGACTGGAAATGGCAGTGCCTGTCGATGACGCCATCGATGATGCCCGCGCTCGTGCCCAACGGCACCGTGATCGGCAGGATCAGTGCCGCAGCTGCGGCCGACACCGGGTTGCCGTTGGGGCTGACTGTGGTGGCTGGCGCGTCCGACAAGGCGTGTGAGGTCCTTGGTGCGGGCAGCCTCACGCCCGACATCGCCTGCCTGTCGTACGGCACCACCGCCACCATCAACACCAACACGCCACGCTACGTCGAGGCTGTGCCCTTCATACCGCCCTACCCGTCTGCCATGCCGGGTTACTACAACACTGAAATCCAGATCACGCGGGGTTACTGGATGGTGAGCTGGTTCGCCGCGCAATTCGGCTTGAACGAGCAGATCCGGGCCGAAAAGGAAGGTGTGGCACCAGAACACTTCTTTGATGAGTTGCTCCACTCGGTACCTGCAGGCTCGCAAGGACTGGTACTGCAACCCTACTGGAACCCGGGTGTGCGCATCCCCGGACCGGAAGCACGTGGCGGCATCATCGGCTTTAGCGAAGTGCACACCCGCGCCCACCTCTACCGCGCCATCATCGAGGGCCTGGCCTATGCGCTGCGCGAAGCCGGCGAGCGCATTGCCAAACGATCGAAAACTCCGCTGCGCCTGGTGCGGGTTGCAGGGGGTGGGTCGCAAAGCAACGCGGCCATGCAGATCACCGCCGACATCTTCAACCTGCCTACTGAACGGCCTGCGCTCTACGAGGCCAGTGGCCTGGGAGCCGCCATTCTTGCCAGCGTCGGCTTGGGGTTGCACCCCGACTTCCCGACCGCCATTCGCGAAATGACCCGCGTGGGGCAGCGCTTCGAACCGATTACCGCCAACGCCGAGCTATACGAGCAAATGTACGGACGCGTCTACCAGCGCATGTATGGGCGGCTGCAGCCGCTGTACCGCGCCTTGCGTGACATCGCTGGGGGCCCCTCAACGGACTAATTTATGACAACCGTGCTCCTCACCGGCTTTGAGCCCTTTGACAAAGACGCCATCAACCCATCCTGGGAAGTAGTGCAGCAGTTGCATGGTGAGACCATTGCCAAGGCACAGGTGTTCGCGACGCGGTTGTCTTGCGTGTTTGGCCAATCGCTGCGGGAGCTGGAGAGTGCAGTGAAGAAACACCAGCCTGCCATCGTCATTGCGGTGGGCCAGGCGGGTGGCCGCGCCGAGGTCACGCCGGAGCGCGTGGCGATGAACCTCGATGACGCCCGCATTCCAGACAACGCAGGCAAACAGCCCATCGATCGACCCATCCACCGGCAGGGGCCAGCGGCCTACTTTTCTACCTTGCCAGTCAAGGCGATCGTGCAGAACTTGCACCACGACGGCCTGCCCGCCAGTCTGTCCCACAGCGCCGGGACGTTTGTTTGCAACCATGTGTTTTATGGGCTCATGGCGATGCAGCAACGCTACGGCCTGCAACGTTGCGGATTCATTCACATTCCTTATTTGCCCAGTCAGGCAGCGGGACGCACGGGCGTGCCCAGCATGGCTCTGGACGATATGGTGCGCGCCATGCGCATTGCCGTGGCGGTGAGTGTGAAGCGCAAGCGTGATTTACGCGTGCCGGGTGGTACCACCCACTAACGTCGTAAATCAGCCGCGCACAAACAAGGTTACCAGTGGGTCTGGTCCTACCTGACGGCTCCAGTGCCCATAAATTGCAGCATCAAAAGTGGTGCCTTCAGGCAGCAAGTCGGCACTGTAGAAATGCTCCCCCGGGTGAAAGATGCGCGAGTGGCCGCCCTGCAGACCGATCTCCATCTGCCCACCGAGAATGAAAACCCACTGCGGCGCACCCGTGCAATGAAAGCTGCTGCGAAACCCCATTGGACTGCGCCGCAACTGGTAGCCCCCCGAGGCAAACACTTCGGACAGCATGGATTGGGGGCTGCCCTGGTTCAAGGGAACCGATTCTTCGCGAAAACGGGCACGCCCATCGCTGTCGGTAAACAGAATGACTTTGGTAAAGCTGTCCATTGCTCGGGTCTTTCAGGTTGCAGTGCTTCGATTATTGCCCACCAATGCACAATGGCGGCATGCGAATCCTCCACACCATGCTGCGCGTAGGTAACCTGCAGCGCTCCATCGATTTTTACACCCAAGTTCTCGGCATGCGGTTGCTGCGTACCTCCGAAAACACCGCCTACAAGTACACGCTGGCGTTTCTCGGCTACGGCGACCACCCGGAGCGCGCCGAGCTTGAGCTCACCTACAACTGGGGCGTCGAGTCGTACGAAATGGGTACCGCATTTGGACATATTGCCCTGGCCGTGCAAGACGTCTATGCAGCCTGCGACAGGATTCGTGCGGTCGGTGGCAACGTTACACGTGAGGCAGGTCCAGTCAAAGGCGGGACCACTGTTATCGCCTTTGTGACCGACCCCGATGGTTACAAGATCGAACTGATCGAGCACACCTGAAGCGCCCCATTGCTACTTATTCGATAGCTGCCAACGCTTGTCCAACGGGCGTTACAGCCAACTACAAGCACCTTCCTCGGCGGTGAGCGCAGCGCGGCGCATGCCGGCAAAAAGTTCCCGGCCCATGCCCACGGCGTTATCGGCAACCAGACCGGCGGGCATCTCGGTGGCGGCACGCGCCTGCCATTCGGCGGCGTCCACCAGCACTTGAAGCGTACCTGCCGGCGCGTCCAGACGGATGATGTCGCCGTCACGAACCTTCGCCAACGGACCGCCCGCCGCTGCCTCAGGGGATACGTGAATGGCAGATGGCACTTTGCCCGATGCACCGCTCATGCGGCCGTCGGTCACCAAGGCCACCTTGAACCCCTTGCCCTGCAGCACCGCCAGCGGGGGAGTGAGCTTGTGCAACTCCGGCATGCCATTGGCTTGCGGCCCTTGCCAGCGCACCACACAGACCACGTCGTGGTTGAGTTCGCCAGCCTGAAAGGCCTGGTGCAGAGCCTCCTGCGAATCGAATACCCGGCATGGTGCCTCCACTACATGGCGATCCTCAGGTACAGCTGAGACCTTGATGACGCTACGCCCCAGATTGCCATGGAGTAGTTTGAGCCCGCCGCTGGGACTGAACGGATCGGACACCGGGCGCACCACGGCTTCGTCCTTGCTCACTCCAGCGGCTGCCCAGTGCAACCTGCCATCCGTCGCGGCTGCAGGGATGCCGGTGAACTCGCGCAAACCACCGCTGCGCACGGTCAACACGTCCGCATGCATAAAGCCGGCGTCGAGCAACTCGCGAATAACAAAGCCGGGCCCGCCAGCCGCCTGAAAGTCGTTCACATCGGCGCTGCCGTTCGGGTAGACGCGGGTCAGCAGTGGCACCACGTCGGACAGTGCCGAGAAGTCATCCCAGTCGATCACGATGCCCGCCGCACGCGCGACCGCCACCCAGTGGATCAGGTGGTTGGTTGAGCCGCCGGTCGCCACCAGCGCCACCATTGCGTTGACGATGCAGCGCTCGTCCACCACTTTGCCAATAGGTGGGCATGTCGCCCCCACGCTTGTCACTTCCCCGAAATCGGCTCGGGCCGATTTCGCAGGTACTACGCTGCCCCCCGAGGGGGACCTCGCGTCTCGGGGCGGCCCGTCGACGCTCAACCGCGGCCGACCGAGCACCGTGCGTACAGCCTCCCGGGTCAACTCGTCGCGTACCGAAGCGCCCGGATTGATGAATGCCGTGCCCGGCACATGCAGCCCCATGGCTTCGAGCAGCATCTGGTTGCTGTTGGCGGTGCCATAGAAGGTGCAAGTTCCCAGGCCATGGTAGGCCGCAGACTCTGCCTGCAACAACTCTGCGCGGCCCACCAGGCCCTGGGCGGCCTGCTCGCGCACCCGGGCTTTGTCGTTATTCGACAGTCCCGAAGTCATGGGACCTGCGGGAACAAATACCGTGGGCAGATGCCCGAAATGCAGTGCACCAATCAGTAACCCGGGCACGATCTTGTCGCACACGCCCAGCATCAGCGCACAGTCAAACATGTCGTGGCTCAGCGATATGGCAGTGGCCATGGCGATCGCGTCGCGGCTGAACAGGCTCAGCTCCATGGCGGGTGTGCCTTGCGTCACACCGTCGCACATGGCCGGCACGCCACCCGCCACCTGTGCCGTAGCGCCATGCCTGCGGGCCTCCTGTTTGATGATGTCGGGGTAATGCTGCAGCGGCGCGTGCGCCGACAGCATGTCGTTATAGGCATTGATGATGCCGATGTTGGCACGCTGCTCGGCCACGACCCCAATGCGGTCCAGGCCAGATGCACGCTTTTTGTCGTCGTCGGGCAGGGCGGCAAAGGCGTGGGCCACATTGGCGCACCCCATGCGTTCGTTGCCCGGCTTGCGTTGTGCGGCAGCCTCCAGGCGGGCCAGGTAAGCGCTGCGCGTAGGGGCACTGCGCTGCGAGATGCGACGGGTCACATTTTCCACGACCGGATGGAGAATAGGAGAAGCAGACATTGGTTACCTAGAAAACTTGTAACAAAATTACAGAGCGAATGGTAGCCGCAAAGCAATTCCCTTTGCGCGTAAGAAGTTACCAGCAGGGTACAAACTGCACTGGCGGTCGCTGCATCAGCAGTCTGCCTATACTGCTGGCATGACTTCCATTGCCGATCTCCGCAAAAGCTACGAGCGCGACGCGCTCGACGAGAGCGCCTCCCACGCCGACCCGCTGCGACAATTTGACCAATGGCTCAAGGAAGCGATTGCCTCGGAGATACCCGAGCCCAACGCCATGACACTGGCCACGGTTTCGAGCAACCTGCGCCCTTC
>CAJBVC010000253.1 GCA_903958915.1 uncultured beta proteobacterium | reverse complement strand
CCACGCGGTGCGGCAAGAGTTTCTCAACGACGCACAATGGAACCTGGTGCAAGCCGCCAATACCGCCGCAGAATTGCTCCCGGGCCTGGTCCGCGCCGCCGGATCGACCACGGCAGCACCCCTGACGCTTATCTAGTTTTCCCGTTATCGCCGCAGTTAAACCGCGGACTCATCCTGTTCGCCGGTGCGGATCCGCACCACGCGCTCCACACTGGTCACGAAGATCTTTCCGTCACCAATTTTGCCGGTATGCGCTGCCTTGACGATGGCGTCCACGCAGCGATCAACATCCTCGGTCTTGACCACGACTTCCACCTTCACCTTTGGCAAAAAATCGACCACGTACTCGGCACCGCGGTAGAGTTCGGTGTGCCCCTTTTGACGACCAAACCCTTTGACTTCGGTGACGGTCAAGCCGGTCACACCACACTCGGCCAGAGCCTCGCGGACCTCTTCAAGTTTGAACGGTTTAACGATGGCGGTGATTTGTTTCATATGTCTCCTATGCTCGAAAGCGGTTAGTTATAGGATAACGCCAATCCTTGCCAAAGCTACGGTGCGTCACACGAATTCCGACCGGAGCCTGGCGCCGCTTGTATTCATTGATCTTGATTAGCCGGGTGACCTTTTCCACATCCGCCCGCGCAAACCCGGCTGCGACGATGGTCTCAATGCTCTGGTCGTTCTCCATGTAGCGGTCCACGATGGCATCAAGCACTTCGTACGGTGGCAAGCTGTCCTGGTCCTTTTGATCCGGGCGCAACTCGGCGCTGGGCGGACGGGTGATGATGCGCTCCGGAATAGGCTGGACGCAAGTGTCGTAGGGGTCGTGTGCATTGCGCCAATGTGCCATCTTGAACACCAGCGTTTTGGCCAGATCCTTGATCACAGCAAAGCCGCCGGCCATGTCGCCGTACAGCGTGCAATAGCCGGTGGCCATCTCGGACTTGTTGCCAGTGGTGAGCACAATGCTGCCGTGCTTGTTGGATAACGCCATCAGCAATGTTCCGCGAATGCGCGCCTGGATGTTTTCTTCGGTGGTGTCTTCTGCCAAGCCCACAAAATCGGCTGCCAGTGAGGCTCTGAACGCCTCGAACTCCGGCACGATGGAGATTTCGTCGTAGCGCACTCCCATGCGCTGCGCCATCTCGCGGGCGTCAAGCCAGCTGATATCGGCCGTATAGGGCGACGGCATCATGATCGCACGCACCCGGTCCGCGCCCAGCGCATCCACCGCTATCGCCAGCACCAACGCCGAATCAATGCCACCGGAGAGTCCCAAAATCGCCCCCGGGAAGCCGTTTTTGCCAATGTAGTCGCGCACGCCCAGCACCAGCGCGTCCCAGAGGTCCTGCTCCGGCGAGCGCATGGGCTCCAGCGTTGCTACCAACTTGATAGCTGCCTGCGCTTGCTCCACCTGCACTACAAAGCTATTTTCCTTGAAACTCGGGGCGCGCCCTGCGACCGTGCCGTCGGCATTGACGGCAAAGGAGTGGCCCTCAAAAACCACCTCGTCCTGCCCGCCCACCAGGTGCGCGTACACCAGTGGCAACCCGGTGGCCAGCACCCGCTCCTGCATGGTTGCTTCGCGCTCATAGCCTTTGCCCACATGAAAGGGCGAGGCGTTGATCACCGCCAGCATTTGGGCTCCTGCTTCCTTGGCCAGGCGTGCAGGTTCCTCAAACCAGGCGTCTTCACAGATCAGCAGGCCCACACGCACGCGTTTGCCAGCCTGGCCGGCCTCAAACACGCACACGGTGTCGCCCGGAGTAAAGTAGCGCCGCTCGTCAAACACCTGGTAGTTTGGCAACTCGCGTTTGCCATAAGTGACCACCACCCTGCCCTCACACAACACACTGGCCGCATTCAATCGGGTTTGCACGGCCACCGAACGGGTGCGCCGGTCACCGCCGGTGGGATGTCCGACCACCACCGTCATGTCTTTTAACCCGGCGAGCGCACTGGCCACTCGATTCACGGCATCATTGCAGGCGTCGATGAAAGCCGGGCGCAGGAACAAGTCTTCTGCCGCGTAGCCGCAAATTGACAATTCGGGGGTCAGCAGCAGGCGGGCACCGTCGGCGTAGGCCTGGTTTGCCGCAGCGATGATCTTTTGAGCATTGCCTTCCAGATCACCAACGATGAAATTGAGTTGTGCAACGCACAGGGTGAGGGACATGAATCGGACAATTTGGGTAAATCGCGTCCCGTTTGGGAACATGCAGAAACTTGTCAGACGCGATGACTGACGATTATGTCATCCGCATGCTGGATTCGCCGCACGATGTCGATGCCGGCGAGTGGGATCGGCTGCTCGATGTGCAGGGCAGTTGCGGGCCGTTCATGCGGCATGCCTATCTGGCGGCGCTGCACGACAGCGGGTGCGCAGCGGCATCGACCGGATGGAGTCCCCACCTGCTGACGCTTTGGCGGGACGGCCTACTGGTGGCTGCTTGCGTGGTATACGAAAAAAGTCATTCCTATGGCGAGTATGTCTTTGACTGGGCCTGGGCCAATGCCTATGCGCAGCACGGACTGGCGTACTACCCTAAAGCCGTGGTCTCGGTGCCGTTCACCCCCGTGCCCGGACCGCGCCTCCTGGCAACCCATGCGACGCATCGGGTCGCGCTGGTGCGGACACTGGTCCAATGGTGCGAAGCGCGCGGGTTGTCGTCGCTGCACCTTCTGTTTGCCAACCAGGCAGACATCGATGCCTGTGCCGCCGCTGGACTCATGCTGCGCCACACGGTGCAATTCCACTGGAAGAATGAAGCCCCCGGATATGCTGATTTCGACGACTTCCTGATGTCTTTGACACAAGAGAAGCGCAAAAAAATCCGCCAGGAGCGCCGTAAGGTCGCTCAGGCTGGGGTCAGCTTTCGCTGGTCACAGGGCCGCGATATCACCCAAACAGACTGGGACTTTTTCTACTGCTGTTACGAGCGCACTTACCTGGAGCACGGCAACGCACCCTACCTGAGCCGCGACTTCTTCCAGCGCATGGCCGACACGATGCCGGAGCACTGGTTGCTGTTCACTGCCGAGCGAAGCGGTCACCCAATAGCTACTAGTTTGATAGCGCTTGACGCATGCTCCACAACCGCTAGCAGGCAAAACGCCTCAGGAGACTGCGCGGCAGTGTGTTGTGCGCAGGTCAAGGAGGAGCCCGCACAGCGGGTGGGGGACACGGAGCAGAACACACTGCCGCCCAGGCTCCCACCAGCCAAGGTTGCGTATGGACGCTACTGGGGCGCACTCGAGCGGGTGGACTGTCTGCATTTCGAGGCCTGCTACTACCAGCCGCTGCAATGGTGCATTGACCACGGCTACCACCGGTTTGAGGGAGGCGCTCAGGGCGAACACAAGATGGCGCGTGCACTGTTGCCTGTGCGCACCACCAGCGCCCACTGGCTGGCACATCCGTCATTTGCCGATGCGGTCGCGCGATTTCTGCAACGTGAAGAACAGGGCGTCAGCAACTATCTGGAGGACTTGTCGCAACGAAATCCAATTAGAAACGAGACATGACCTCTCTCAACCCGGCGCCATGCCCATTTCGGCGTTGCTTAACAGGGCGTCCATGTCGATCACGACGAGCATGCGCTCATCCAGATTCGCCAGCCCCAGGATGAACCGGGCATCGATGGCCGATTCAAATTGCGGCGCGGGTCGCACCACCTTGGCATCGAGCGTCACCACATCAGACACACCATCTACCACTGCTCCCACCACGGTGCCACGAATGTTGAGGATGATGACCACCGTGAAATCGGTGTATTCGGCGCTGGGCATACTGAGCTTGAGCCGCAAATCCACGATCGGGACGATCACACCGCGCAGGTTGATGACGCCTTTGATGAAAGAAGGCGAATTCACCATGTGCACCGGTTGCTCGTAAGAGCGAATCTCCTGCACCCGCAAGATGTCGATCGCGTATTCTTCCGCGCCCAATCGCAGCGTTAGATATTCTCCGGCTGCTACCCGGGTGCTTGCTGTCTGGGCTGCGCCTGACGTCGCCAGTGTTTGAGTTGGAGTGTTATCCATGGCACAAATCCTTGAATGCAAAGGACCGTCCGCGCGGGAGGTCCGCATCCATCATACAGGCCCACAGTGGAGCCGAACCCCAGCTCGCAAGCGCCGGTTAGGGGTGCAGCTTGTTGTATGCGGCAATACCGTCGAGTATTTCCTTGTGCGCCGCTTCGGGGCCCTCCCAGCCCAGAATCTTCACCCACTTGCCGTCTTCGAGGTCCTTGTAATGCTCGAAGAAATGCGCGATGGTTTTCAGACGGATGGGGCTCAGGTCTTCGGGTTTGGTCCAACGTGTATACAGAGACAGAATCTTTTCGGTCGGCACGGCCAATACCTTGCCATCCATGCCAGCCTCGTCTTCCATCTTCAGGATACCAATGGCACGGCATGGCACCACCACACCAGGAATCAGCGGCACCGGCGTGACCACCAGCACATCGACCGGGTCCCCATCACCAGAAATTGTCTTGGGCACATAGCCATAGTTGGTGGGGTAATGCATCGCCGTGCTCATGAAGCGATCGACAAAAATCGCACCGGTGGCCTTATCCACTTCGTACTTGACCGGGTCCGCGTTCATCGGAATTTCGATAATCACGTTAAAGGAATGGGGAACGTTGTTGCCGGGTGTGACGTTGTCGAGGGACATAAGAACTCTCTCTTTTGCTAGCCATAAAAAGGGTGACAGATCAGGATTAACCCCTAATTTGCTGACACAGATCATACAAATCGGCCAGATACCGCTACTTTTCAAGTTAAAGTCCGGCGGTTGGCCAATCGGCTCCACTGCACTGTGCTGCGCTGGAGGTCCGAGGAAGCAATGCAGCTGGGGCGAACGCTGGCGTTGGCCCCTCCAAGGCGAAACAACACTCTAGGAGATTCTTATGACGGGCAACTCAGCGCTCATTTTGGCGCTTGTTTGCGGGTTCATTGCCGTGGCATACGGTTTTTGGGCACGCAGCTGGATTCTTTCTCAGGACGCAGGCAACGCGCGAATGCAAGAAATTGCGGCCGCGATTCAAACCGGCGCTGCCGCCTATCTTTCTCGCCAATACAAGACCATCGCCATGGTCGGTGTGGTGCTGGCGGTATTGATCGGCATCTTTCTGGACTCGATGAGTGCAGTTGGCTTTGTCGTCGGCGCCGTGCTCTCCGGCGCTTGCGGTTTTATCGGCATGAATGTGTCGGTGCGTGCCAACGTGCGTACCGCACAGGCCGCCACCAAAGGCATCGGCCCGGCGCTGGACGTAGCCTTCCGTGGTGGTGCCATTACCGGCATGCTGGTGGTTGGCCTGGGTCTCCTGGGTGTGACCGGGTTTTACTGGTTCCTGACTATGGGTGGCGTTCCAGCGGATGGCAAGGCATTTGCCCAAATGCTGAACCCACTGATCGGGTTTGCGTTTGGCTCGTCGCTGATTTCCATCTTCGCCCGGTTGGGCGGCGGCATTTTCACCAAAGGTGCTGACGTCGGCGCTGATCTGGTGGGCAAGGTCGAAGCTGGTATTCCGGAGGATGACCCGCGCAACCCGGCGGTGATTGCCGACAATGTGGGCGACAACGTCGGTGACTGCGCAGGCATGGCGGCAGACCTGTTTGAGACCTACGCGGTGACCTTGATCGCCACTATGGTTTTAGGAGCGCTTCTCGCAGGTTCTGCAGGCGCTACAGCCGTTTTGTATCCCCTGGTTCTGGGGGCGGTATCGATTGTTGCCTCCATCATCGGCTGCTTTTTTGTGAAGGCATCGCCGGGCATGAAGAACGTGATGCCCGCCCTCTACAAAGGTCTGGCCATTGCCGGTGGACTGTCTCTCGTCGCGTTTTATTTTGTTACCCAAAACATGTTTCCAACGGCCATCACGCTGACCGACGGTAAAGTGGTGGGTGCCGGCGCGTTGTTCGCTTCCTGTGCCGTGGGCCTCATCCTGACCGGTGCGCTGGTCTGGATCACCGAGTACTACACCGGTACCCAGTACGCCCCTGTGCGCCACATTGCCCAGGCCTCCACCACCGGCCACGGCACCAACATCATTGCCGGACTCGGCGTTTCGATGCGCTCCACCGCCTGGCCCGTCATGTTTGTCTGTGCCGCGATCTATACCGCCTTTTCACTCGGCGGCCTGTACGGCATTGCCGTGGCGGCCACCTCCATGCTGAGCATGGCCGGTATCGTGGTCGCGCTGGACGCCTACGGCCCGATCACCGACAACGCCGGTGGTATTGCCGAAATGTCCGAACTGCCCGCCAGCGTGCGTGACATTACCGACCCGCTGGATGCGGTGGGCAACACCACCAAAGCCGTCACCAAGGGCTACGCCATCGGTTCGGCTGGCCTGGCTGCACTGGTGCTGTTTGCCGACTACACCCACAAGCTCGAGGGTTATGGCAAACATGTCACGTTCGATCTAAGCGACCCGATGGTCATCATCGGATTGTTCATTGGCGGTCTGATCCCCTACCTGTTCGGTGCCATGGCCATGGAAGCGGTTGGTCGCGCTGCCGGTTCGGTGGTGGTGGAAGTGCGCCGCCAGTTTTCGGACGGAGCCATCATGGCTGGCAAGCGCAAGCCGGACTACAGCGCAGCGGTCGACATGTTGACCACCGCGGCCATCAAGGAAATGATGATCCCCAGCCTGTTGCCGGTAGTGGCACCGATTGTGGTCGGTCTCTTGCTCGGCCCGGCGGCTCTGGGCGGACTGCTGATGGGCACTATCGTGACCGGCCTGTTTGTGGCCATCTCCATGTGCACCGGTGGCGGCGCCTGGGACAATGCCAAAAAGTACATTGAAGACGGCAACTATGGCGGCAAAGGCTCTGAGACCCACAAGGCCGCCGTCACTGGTGACACGGTCGGTGACCCCTACAAGGACACTGCCGGCCCTGCAGTGAACCCGCTGATCAAGATCATCAACATCGTGGCGCTGCTGATTGTGCCGCTGATGATGAAAATACACGGCGGTTAAATCCACTTTGGAGCCTAAAAGCCCGCACCTGTGCGGGCTTTTTTTTGCCTTTATGCGCTACCATGGGTCTGCGTTAGTTACTTTTGCTTATTTGTCGAGTCTTAGATTGTGAAAATTCTCGTCGTTGACGACCATGCGCTGGTTCGCGAAGGCCTGCAACAGGTGCTGCAGGGATTGCAAGAGCAGGTCGAAGTGCTGCAGGCTGCCAACTGTGGCCAGGCATTTGATATCGCGCTGAATAACCCTGATCTGGATTTGATCCTGCTCGACTTTCATTTGCCCGACATGACCGGCCTGGAGGCGCTGCGTATTCTGGGGCTCAAGCACCCGGAACTACCGGTGCTCATACTGTCTGCATCTTCCGATGTCATGATGATGCGTCAGGTCCTGAACGCCGGGGCCTGTGGCTTTGTGACCAAATCCAGCCTGAGTGACGAACTGCTGTTCGCAGTGAAAAAAGTCCTTGAGGGCGAGGTTTACCTCCCCATGGAATTGCGACAGGACGAAGGCAGCGAGTCAAGTCTGGATGTCAGCAAACTGACGCAACGTCAGGAACTCGTTTTGCGCGAACTGCTCGATGGGCGCTCGAACCGTGAGATCAGCAATACGCTCAATATCTCGGAAGAAACCGTGAAGTCGCACGTCGCGGCGATTCTGCGGCACTTTGATGTGCAGAACCGCACCCAGGCGGTGGTTGCCGCTGCCCGCTTCGGCTACCGCAGCACATTGTCAGACTCCTGAATCAGACAGCCTCCGGCGATGCACCGGAAGTGGTCAACCGGCGCAGCAGGCTGCGCAGCTTGGCCGGGCGTACCGGTTTGTGTAGCAGCGTCAAGCCGGCGCTCTGTGCGGCCAGCATGAGAGCGGCATCCGTATCTCCACTCATCAGGCAGGCAGGCAAGTTTTCGCCCAGGGATTCGCGCAGCAGCGCAATGGCCTGCAATCCATCGGCGCCTTCTCCAAGCCGGTAGTCGCTGACCACTAACGTGGGGACCAGCCCCAAGCGCACCATTTCCATGGCCTCAGCGCTGTGGGTGGCTACTGCCACGCTACAGCCCCACGATTCGAGCAGCGCAGACACACCCGCCCGGGCCGCGGCGTCATCCTCAATCAACAGTACACACACCCCCGCAAGATCGGATACGACCATGGGTTCCGGTGGAAGCTCGTCCACCGTTCCCGCCCGTGCGGCTGGCACCCTCAAAGTAAAGCGTGTGCCACAACCCGGCTCTGACTGCAAATGCACTTCGATACCCAGAAGCTGCGCGCTACGCTCGACAATGTTGAGACCCAATCCCAATCCCTGGTTGCGGTCCCGACCACGATTGCCGACCTGGTAAAACTCCTTGTAGATTTCGCGCTGATGTTCTGCAGATATGCCGATACCGCTGTCCCACACCTCAAGGCGCAAGTGGGTGCCCTCGGATGTGGGACGGCATGCGACCAGCACGGACCCTTCGGTCGTGTAATTGATCGCGTTTTGGACCAGATTCATCACGACGCGCTGCAACAGGGCCGCGTCGGTGGATGCCCACAGCCTCGTAGACCGAATCCGCAGGCGCAAGCCCTTGGCTGCAGCCATGGTGTTCAGTGAAGGAGCCAGCTTGTCAAAGAGGACCTGCATTGCGAAATGGGTCTGTTGCACTGGTACGACGCCCGCATCGAGCCGTGAGATATCCAGCAGGCTATCGAGCAAATCCTGCATCGCCTGGGCCGATGCCTCCAGGTTCCCCACCAGTTTGCGCGTGAGTTCATCCAGCGGCAATTGACCCAGTCGTGCGATGAACATCCCCAACGCATGCGTGGGTTGACGCAGGTCGTGGCTGGCCGCTGCAAGAAAGCGCGACTTGGCCAGCGTGGCGGCTTCGGCCTCTTCTTTGCGGGCTCTGATCTCGCTGGTGGCTTCCCGTACGCGCTGCTCCAGTTCTTCGCGACCCCACTCCAGGCGCATGGCCATGCGGTTGAGTCCGATCTGCAATTCATACATCGGGTCATCGGGTTGCGCCGCAATACGCGATGAAAAGTCACCCCGCCCAATGCGCTCCATCATCCGCGAGACCCGCAAAATGGGACTCACCACGCCTTCACCCAGGCGT
>CAJBVC010000252.1 GCA_903958915.1 uncultured beta proteobacterium | reverse complement strand
GTTGCGCCGATACCAGTTTTAGACCTTTTCACAACACCAACAGGAGACAAGTACCATGAACCTCACCCGCAGAGAAGCCCTGGCCTTGGGCGCAGCCACGCTTTTGCCCACCGCACAGTCGCTGGCACAGTCGGCTTGGCCGGCTTGGCCGGCTAAGCCGATTCGCTTTCTCGTCCCATTCGCACCCGGAGGCACCTCCGAAATTGTGGCGCGCTCGGTGGCAGCAGAGTTGACCAAACAGCTGGGGCAAAACGTCTTTGTGGAAAACAAACCCGGCGGCGCGGGCGTCATCGCGATGCAGGAAGTCGCCAAGGCACCGCCAGACGGCCACACCATCATTCTGGGCCACGTGGGCACGCTGGCCGTGAACCCGTACATGCTCAACAACCAGCCCTACGACGTGAACCGCGATTTCATTCCAGTGACCCTGCTGGCCAAAGTTCCCAACGTCTTTGTCGTCCACCCGGACGTGCCTGCCAAAAACTTCAAGGAGTTTGTTGAGTACGCCAAAAAGAATCCGGGCCAGCTCAACTATGGATCGGCCGGCAATGCCAGTGCCGGCCATCTGGCCATGGAATACCTGAAGTTGGTCACCGGGATGTTCATCACCCACATTCCCTACCGTGGCACTGGTCCGCAACTCACCGACCTCCTGGCCGGCAGGACACAGGCTTCTTCCGCAGGACTGCCAGCGTTGGGAGCCCACATCCGCAGTGGGTCGCTGCGTGCCATTGCCGTTGGCACGCAACAGCGTATTGCCGCATTGCCAGACGTCCCTACAGTCGCCGAATTGGGCTTCAAGGACTTTGAGACTTCACAGTGGTACGGCATTCTTGCACCTGCGGGCACACCCGCAGCAATCGTGAAACGACTACAGGAGGAGTCTTACAAGGCCTTACGCTCGAGTGCCGTCACCGAGCGATTTGCTACCGACAGCGCGGTGGGCGGTGGCGGGCCTTCAAGCGAATTTACGGCGTTTATCAAGCGCGAGCAAGGCATCTGGAGCGATATCGTCAAACGCGCTTCCATTAAGGCGGATTAACGTTTTTGCTCTTCTCATACCCAGTGGGTGGCAGCTTTAAATTGGTCCCCGAGTCCTTTGTCAACAGCATAAGCGTAATCGACAACCGCTTTCTGGTTGTATCCGTTGATCACCTCGGGGTTATTCATCTCGCCAAAGCCCTTTGGACCTAACGCAAGCACCATAAAGTCCTGGTATGTCATCTCAAGAAAGCTCTTATACGATGCGCCCGTAGCATCAAGGTTTTTGGTATTGCCACCTTCTGCAACGTACCTGTTCCATCCTGAGGCGGCATTGTTCTTGAAAACTTCAAATCCTTGGGCATATTGAATATTTATCTCTGCCGCCTCGTCTGCAGATATCGTTCGTTGGTTGGCACTTAGTTCTGTTGGAATGGAAATGCCTACGCCGTAGACTGCCGCGCTCGACCCGGTGGCGGCTGACTGATTTGTAGTTTTGACCCCCATGGCAGCTTGCTGTACAGCAATGGCATTTTGGTCATAACCGTGAATGACAGACGGGTTCGTCATTTCCCCAAAACCTCGTGGACCAAGCGCCTGCGTCATGAATTCCTGATAGGTCATCGAGTTCATTGCTTGTAGCGATGCGCCGAACGAATCTGGAGCGATTGTGTTTCCGCCCTCAGCAACATACCTGTCCCATTGGGCCTTTACGCTGTTCCTGAACACGTCAAAACCTTGGGCGTACTGATCGTTGATGGCGACTGCGGCTTCTGAAGAAACAGTTCTTGGGCTGCCGTTGAATACCGACGAAACACCGATGCCGTACGTCGAGGCGTCTAACTCAGGCATAGATGGTTGTACTTCTGCCTTAACTGGCATTGCTGCTGGTCGATCAGCGGTGATCACTATTGCTGGCCCGAAGTCCTTGCCTAGATTTGCCGTTGCCTGAGCACGTGCCTCCTGGCAAAAGGAACTTAGTGTCTTGCTGAATGCTTCCAGTCTCAAACCCGATTGCGTTAGTTTGGAGGAACTTTGATCAGCAAATTGGCCGGGTAACGTGACTTTGTCAAAAGCAATATTGGCCATGAGGCAACTCCGTGATAGAGAAGTGAGCGTCCACAACTTTCGTTCTCTCGGCTTGCTTCATTGTCTGACGCCCGTTGTGACATACTTGGATTCTCTGGGGTAACAATGTGGTTTGCTGCCCGAAAATGGGCCCAATCTTCAGGCTAGTTCTTGCAATTAAAACGAAGAAGTCGACCACCCAACAGTGCCCCGAGGTGAATGACGATTAACGTCAACTCATACCCTGCAAGCACAGACCCGTATGTAGTTTCACATAGGCCCCCCTGGGGTTCACACCGACGATTGCGCCAGCCGCCTCCTCGACACTGCCAAGCATGCAGTACACGAGGAGGCAATGATGACGGCACGCAACCCACAACACCCAACCGGCGAGGCGCAGAAGATCTGGATCGTTCGCGGCCTGGCAATCATCGCTACGGTCACGCTACTGGCCGTTCTGTCGCCCCTGGTGTG
>CAJBVC010000251.1 GCA_903958915.1 uncultured beta proteobacterium | reverse complement strand
CGAACTCACTGTCGGCGGCGGACATCGGCACTGCGGGCCGTCTTCAGGCCACCCTGGACAACACGCCTTTGTTGCTGCTCTTGTTCAATGCGGGCGCATTTGTAACTGATCAGCACGGCACACCGATTGCAGACACACCGTCCACGGCAGGCCGCCTGGGGCGCAACGTCATGGACCGTGACTACATGGTGAAGGCTCTCAAGGAGGGCAAGGCGTCGGTGGGGCGACCGGTAATGGGCAAGACACTCAAGTCACCCGTAGTGACGATGGCCGCGCCGATGCGCGACGCCAGAGGTGTGGTTACCGGGGCCGTGGTCGGCATCACCAATTTGCAACAGCGGAGTTTCTTTGACAAGGTGGGACTGAGCCAGTATGGCGACCGCGGTTCTTACCTGCTGGTTGCTCCGCAGCAGCGCGTGATCGTGACCACGTCCGATCCGGGCCGCATCATGGAGAAATTGCCACCAGAGGGCGTCAACCCCATGATTGATCGTGCCATTGGCGGATACGAAGGCTCGCTGTTGGGTGTCAATCCCAAGGGTGTGGAGGTGCTGGCTTCTACCAAGGCAATTCCGGTTGCGGGTTGGTACCTGGCAGCACAGATACCCACCGCCTCAGCGGTCTTACCCGTTTCAGAGATGCACCGGCGCATGATGCTGATTGCAACGCTGTTGACCGCTTTCTCTGGTGTGTTTGCCTGGTGGATTCTGCGACGCGAGCTGGCACCGATACAGGAAGCCGCCAAAGTCTTGAAGGCACTGGCTGAGAGTGACCAGCCGCTGGCGCCCTTGCCGGTGCAGCATGACGATGAAGTGGGGCAATTGATTGGCGCCTTCAATCGCCTGCTCATCACACTCGAGCAGCGGGAACGCGCCCTTCGGCAAAGCGATGCCACAACCCGATTGGCGCTGCAAGACGCACAGGCCAGCATGGAGCAACTGGTGGTGCAGAAGTTTGCTCTGGATCAGCACGCCATCGTGGCGACCACCAATGTGGAAGGGGCGATCACTTACGTCAACGACAAGTTCTGCGAGATTAGTGGCTACGCGCGGCTTGAATTGCTGGGTCAGGACCACCGCATCGTCAATTCGGGGGTGCATCCACGCGGGTTTTTCAAGGCTATGTATGCCGCCGTTGCCCGCGGTTCTGTCTGGCGCGGTGAAGTCTGTAACCGCTCCAAGGCAGGCGAACTGTACTGGGTGCAAACCACGATCGTTCCCGTCATCGGTACCAACGGAAAACCCAGGGAGTACATCGCCATACGCTCCGACATCACGGAAAGAAAGCTCTATGAACAGGAACTGCGCCTGCACCGTGAGCATCTCACTCAAATGGTGGAAGAGGGTACCCGCGAACTGGCCGCACGCGAGCGCCAGCTCAAAGTGATCGTGGACAATATCCCGGGCCTTGTGAGTTACTGGGACAAAGACTTGGTGAACCGGTTTGCCAACCCGGTCTATGAGGACTGGTTTGGCATTTCGCCTGACACGATGGTCGGGCGGCATTTACGCGATGTGTTTGGCCCAAGCCGCTACGAAGTCAGTCTGCCGAGGGTGAAGGCCGCCTTGCGTGGTGAAGCGCAGCATTTTGAGACGCGCTACCCGTACCGCGGCAATGTCGAAGATATGCGGTTTGGGCAGGTGCACTACATACCCGACTACTCCGATGGCGCAGTGGTTGGATTTTTCGTGATTGCGTTTGATATTGACGAATTGCGCCGTGCCAAGGAAGCTGCCACCCAGGCCAACCGCTCCAAGTCCGAATTTCTGGCCAATATGAGCCATGAGATCCGCACACCGATGAACGGCGTGATTGGCATGGTCGACATTTTGCAGCAAACGAATCTCACGCCAGACCAGCGCCGCATGGCCGACACCATTCAGAAGTCGTCGCTGGCGTTGCTCTATGTCCTGAACGACATTCTTGACATCTCCAAGATTGAGGCTGGCAAGCTGGTCGTTGAGTCGATTCCCACGGACTTGCGCGAGGTGGTGGAGTCAGTGGCGCAGCTTCTGGAGAACAGCGCCGCTGCCAAGCAAGTTGCTCTTTCGGTGCGGGTTGCGCCGGAGGTGCCACAGCAGTTTCTCAGTGATCCGATGCGGCTGCGTCAGGTGTTGCTGAATCTGCTGGGCAATGCCATCAAATTTACCCATAGTGCGCCCGATCGTCCGGGTCAGGTCTCCCTGTCTGTGGAACCGCACCGACTCCCAGGGGGCGAAGCGGTGGTACGGCTCGTAGTGACGGATAACGGAATTGGTATCGGGCCGAAGCTGATCGACGCCATATTCCAGCCGTTCTCGCAGGCCGACGAAAGCACGGCGCGGCGGTATGGCGGTACCGGGCTGGGACTGAGTATTTGTCGCCGGTTGGTGGAACTGATGCAAGGGCGCATTCTGCTGACCAGCACGCTGGGTGAGGGTTCGGAATTTGTCGTCGAATTGCCGCTGCGCCTGGTGCAGGCTGATGAGCCGTCGCAAGTTACAGGTTGGAAGGCTGTGGGTTCCAGCCTCAATATGGCGTATGCCACTGTCAAGCCGATGGGCGACACTGCGCCACCCAGTGGAAACGTGATTTTGGTGGTCGAGGACAACGAGACCAATCGAGTTGTCTTGCAGGAGCAATTGCGATTGATTGGGTATCCCAGCAAGGTGGCCGAGGACGGCCTGGTTGCGCTCGAAATGCTGGCGAAGGATCAATACGCCTTGCTGCTGACAGATTGCCATATGCCGCGCATGGACGGGTTTGAATTGACGCAAACCATACGACGATTCGAAGGTGAGGGCCCGCGCATGCCCGTCATTGCAATTACCGCCAATGCCATGCAGGGAGAAGCCCAGCGCTGCCTTGCCAATGGCATGGATGACTTTTTGCTCAAGCCAGTGCGTATCGGTGAGTTGGCAAAGACGCTGGCCAAGTGGCTGATGCCGCCACAAGGTTTGGGCCAGGAGGCGGAAATGGTGGCGACGCTGGGAACTGCTCCCTCCACCGCGGCATTGAAGGTGTGGGACAGCGCCACCTTGGGGATCATGGTGACCGAAGACCCCGGCGTTCAGCGCCGTTTGCTGGAAAAGTTTCTTGCCAACAGTACCGACCTGGTGCAGACCATGGAGGACGCACTGGTCGCCAGCCGATTGGATCTGGTGGCGCCAGCGGCGCACAAATTGAAATCCGGCGCACGCACGGTGGGTGCCGAGGTCCTGGGGGAATTGTGTGAGCGGCTGGAAATTGCGGGGCGCGCCCAGGATGGACTGCAATGCACTGCGCTGGGACACCACCTCGGCGCCACCTACGCGGCGGCCTGCGACATGATCAGGGGTCACCTGGGTGCGGCATCGGTTGAGCGCGACCATGGTTGACAGTACATTTGCATCGCCCGACAAGCGCGCGCGGGAGAGCGCTGAAAAACAGCGCAGCCTGGGTGAGTGGCGCGAGCAAGTCTTCCTGCAGTTGCTGCGCATCGTCGGCATTTTGGGTGCTGTTGTCGCGGTGCCCAGCATGATATTGTTGGTGCACCAGGGACTGTGGCCTGTCGCAGTGCTGGACCTGGTGACTCTGGCGGTTCTGTTGACGTTGTGGCGTCACAGAACGCTCCCGTACGTCTGGAGAGCGGGCGTATTTTGCGGCTTGCTGTATCTGCTGGGCATAGCCTTCCTGGTGACCATGGGTGTGGAGACCCAGGTGTACCTGATGGCGGTGCCTATCATGGCGGGCATCCTGCTCGGTCATCGGGCTGCCTACGCAACGCTGGCGTTGACCACCGTGAGCCTGGTGGCCGTTGGTTACCTCAAGCAAGTGGATGTGCGCCTGGCGGGCTTGGAGGAGCACCCGTTCTTGATGTGGGTGGTGATTGGTGCGAACTTTGCGCTTATGACCGGGTTGCTGACCATCGCTTTGGTGTTCCTTCTGCGCGGACTCGAGCGCTCGCTGGAGCGGGCAAGTGATAGCGAACAGCGTTACCGCACTGCCTTTGACACCAGCCCCGATGCAATGGTCATCAGCAGAATGGATGACGGCACGATTTTGTACGTCAATGAGAGTTTCTTGCGCATTTTGGGCTGGACACGGGACGAGGTCATTGGGCGCACCGGGCTGGATATCCCACTGTGGGCGAATGCGTCGGTTCGCAGTCAAGTTCAAGACCAAATGCGTTTGCAAGGCTCGGTTGAAAACCTCGAAGCCGACATGCTGCGCAAGGACGGCACCCCGCGCTGCGCGCTACTGTCGGTCCGTACACTTGAACTGAACGGTGAGCCCAGTATCTTGTACGTGGCGCGGGATATCACCGAGCGCAAGGAATCCGAGCAACAGCTGCAGCGCTATCGCCAGGGGCTCGAAGAACTGGTGGTGGAGCGCACCAGCGCATTGGAGCAAAGCAATCGCGATCTGGAAATGCAGCACGACTTCATCCAGACGGTAACGGATGCGGCTCCGGTACTCATCAGCTATTGGGATGCTGACTTACGTTGCCGCTTTGCCAATCGGGCCTTTCGCAGCCTCTTTGTAGAGCCGCTTGATCACTTCCTTGGTGCTGTGGCATCCGAATTGCTGGAGGCGGGATTTTTCAATTCCAGTGCGCCATTTCTGGCTTCTGCACTGCAGGGTTCATGCCAGCGTTTTCCGGCGAACTTTGGGCGGGGTGGAGATGCCAAGCGCTTTCTGTTGGTGCAATGCGTGCCACACCTGGTAGGCGAAGCGGTGGTAGGCGTGTACATGCTCGCCGATGACGTTACCGAGCTGAAGCTGGCCGAGCGGAAGTTGCGTGGCTTGAACTACGAGTTGTCGGTGCAAGTGGAAGCTGCCCAAGTCGCCAATCGCGCCAAGTCTGAGTTTCTGGCGACCATGAGTCACGAAATTCGCACCCCCATGAACGGTGTTTTGGGCATGGTCGATGTCATGCAACGGACCAGCCTGACCGCGCAGCAGCAGCGCATGCTCGACACCATTCACCGGTCGTCCGAGGCCCTGCTTCACATTCTCAATGACATCCTCGATTACTCCAAGATCGAGGCAGGCAAACTCGATGTCGAACAGGTACCGACCCGGTTGCGTGATGTTGTCGAAGGGGTCGTTGCCTTGCTGGAAACTGCGGCTACTGGCAAAGGCGTGGCGATGAGCACACAGATTGCACCAGATTTGCCAGAGTGGTTGATTTCGGATCCGATGCGGTTGCAGCAAGTATTGATCAACCTGCTCGGTAATGCGGTGAAGTTCACGTCCACCGAGCCAGGGCGGCCCGGGCGGGTGCATGTAGCAGCCGAGCTGGGAGCAGCACCGAATGGAAGCGCAGCGTTACTGCTGCGTGTCAGTGACAACGGCATCGGGATCGAGAAAGAGATGCTGAAAAAGCTTTTTCACCCGTTTACCCAGGCCAATGCCGGCATCGCGCGTAAGTTTGGTGGTACCGGGCTCGGTCTGAGCATTACCAGTCAGTTGGTCGCACTCATGGGTGGCGAAGTGACCGTCAATAGCGAGCCCGGGCTCGGGTCGGAGTTCGTGGTGCTGTTGCCCTTGCAGTCCTGCTCTCCTGGTACCACGGAACCTCAGGCCGATTTCCAACCTGCTGCGCACAAGGTGGCAAATGCCGTGCAGGAACCAGACATCGGCAGACGGTCCGCGCACAGCGCCCTGATACTGCTGGCCGAAGACAACGAAACCAACCGCGATGTGATCGAACAGCAGTTGCGTTTACTGGGATATGCCGTGGAATGCGCCAACGACGGCGAGAGTGCGCTTGCCATGTGGGCCACGGGGCGATACGCACTTTTGATGACTGATTGCCATATGCCAAAAATGGATGGCTTCGCGCTGTCCAGGGCTGTTCGTGCCTCCGAACCAGTCGGCCACCGCAGTCCGATCATCGCGGTCACCGCCAGCGCCATGCAGGGTGTGGGACAACGATGCCGGGAGGCAGGCATGGATGACTACCTGTCCAAGCCATTGCGCCTGAACGACCTCGAAGCCATGTTGAACGAATGGTTGCCGTTGCGAAGTGCCGATGCGGCTGCAGCGCTACCGGCGTGGGACGCCGGCACCTTGACCAAAATGATTGGTGACAGTGTTACTGTTCGCCATCGGGTATTGGAAAAATTTTTGAAAAGCAGCCAGGAGTCGGTCGAACAAATGGCCGCTTTGGTAAACGGCCATTGCGGCAACATCGCGACAGCGTTGGCGGACGCGGCCCACAAGCTCAAGTCTGGCGCGCGCACCGTTGGAGCACTCGCTTTGGGGGAATTGTGCCAACAGATGGAAGCGGCCGGGCGCGCTGGCGATAGCGCCACAGCGTCGGCATTGGCGTTACCTGTAAAAATGGCTCTCGCGGGAGCAAGCGACTTGATCCGACGGGAGCTTGATCGGCACATTGTGGACAAACTGGGAGTATAAAAATGGAAGTAACAGTGACTAAGGAAAACGCAGCGCACGGTGAATCACCGTCCGTGCTGGTGGTGGATGATGACGAGTTTGCCCATGAGGTGCTGCGTGAAATGTTGGGTTTGTTGGGTGTATCCGCCATGCACTCGGCAGAGGACGGGCGCAAAGCCCTGAAGGTGCTGGCCGGACTGCATCCGCCACCGGATTTCCTGATCTGTGACGTCTTCATGCCTGACATGGACGGCATCGAGTTTCTGGAGCAATTGGCCGGGTTGGGGTATTCCGGTGGCGTCGTGATATTGAGCGGGGTCGATGCACAGATGCTGAGTCTTTCGCGCGAGCTGGCGGCCACCAATGGACTCAACATATTGGGCGCGTTCATCAAGCCAGTGGGCTTGCAGCAGTTGTCGAACGCGCTGGCGTTACCCGTGCTGGAATCCTGATTGGGTGGTGCCAGAACGATCAGAGCCGGGACGCAATGGTTTGCACAGCAGGAGCACATGCGCCTTGGCTGATTGGCTTACCGGTTGTCGGTGCAGTTGTCAGGCAAAAACGCCAGCCGTGTCCTGCATGCGCGCCGATACTTCACCCAACTGGTGCAGCGTGTCCCCAAAGGTTAGCTCCAACTGGGTGAGTTTCTTGAAGTAGTGGCTGCCGATGTATTCGTCAGTAACGCCAATACCACCATGCAACTGTACTGATTGCTGTGCCACAAAGCGCATCGAGTTGCCTAGCTGGAACTTGGCGCGGGCCAGCGCCGCGCGCCGCTCGGGGGCCGGAGCATTGAGCTTAAGACTGGCGTAATAACTCATGGAGCGAGCCAATTCCAGCTGCATTTTCATATCGGCTGCGCGGTGTCGCAGCGCCTGAAAGCTGGCAATCGCCACGCCAAACTGCTTGCGGGTGTTCATGTACTCGGCGGTCAGCGCCATGGTTTTGTCCATCACGCCAATGGCCTCGGCGCACACTGCTGCTAGGCCGATGTCCACGGCGTGCTCCAAAGCCGTCAAACCGTCTGCAGTGACGAGGGTGGCGGGCGTATTCTTCAGGCTTACTTCGGCAGCGCGGCCGCCGTCCTGCGTGCCGTACCCGCGTGTCGTAACGCCTGCTGCGTTGCGCTCGATCAGGAACAGCGCGATCTGGCTGTTGATTTTGGCGGGCACCAGGAATGCGTCTGCCTGATCCCCTACAGGCACTATGCTTTTGAGAGCGTTCACCACATAGCCACCGGGCGCTTGCGTCGCTTTGGCTTCACAGACATCAAGCCTGTAACGGGCCGCACGCTCCTGGTAGGCCAGTACCACCAGGGCCTCGCCACTGGCAATTTTGGGCAGCCACGCGGCCTTGACGGTGCTGTCTGCATACCCGGCGAGCACGGCACCGGCAATAAGTGACTGTGCCAGCGGTTCCAGCACAATGCCGCGTCCCAGTTCTTCCATTACCACCATGCCCTCGACCGGCCCCATGCCCAGGCCACCATCTTCCTCGGGAACATAGAGCCCGCACAGCCCGAGTTCGGCCAGCTCGTTCCATGCAGCGCGGTCGAACCCACCCGCCTTTTCCGCAGCGCGACGGCGTTCAAACGTGTAGCCCTTGTCCACCCACTTGCGCACGGCGTCACCGAGTTGTACCTGGTCGTCAGAAAAATCAAAGTCCATTCTCATCTCCTATAACTAGCGAAGCTCTTGCTGGAACCCCCTTTGAGAGGGGGCCGGGGGTGCTCATCTTGCATCGCGTGGCGCGCAGCGCAGGTGGTTTTGGGCTCTAGCCCAAAACCACCTGCGCAACGATGTTGCGTTGCACTTCATTCGAACCACCGTAAATCGTGGTCTTGCGCATGTTGAAGTAGGTCGAAGCCAGGGGCGCGCAATGCACCGCACCGACTGCATCGCCCTGCCAGCCGGCTTCCATCGCTTCGCGGATTAGCGGCACCGCGAACGGGCCAGCAGCCAGCATCATCAGTTCGGAATAACGCTGCTGAATCTCGCTGCCGCGAATCTTGAGCAGGCCCGCAATATCCAGCGAATTCTTGCCCGACTTTTCGGCCGCCAATACGCGCAGCACCAGCATTTCAAGCGCCACGACATCTACTTCAAGTTTGGCAATCTCGTCGCGAAAGCGGGTGTCGTCATAGACACCCTCGGCCTTGGCGATGCGTTTGAGGCGCTCCAGCTCACGCTTGGTGCGGTTCACATCGGCAATATTGGTACGCTCATGGGCGAGCAGGTGTTTGGCGTAGGTCCAGCCCTTGTTCTCTTCCCCGATCAGATTTTCAGCGGGCACCACGACGTTGTCGAAGAACACCTCGTTGACTTCGGGTTCGCCATCGAGCAACACGATGGGACGTACCGAGACGCCCGGTGACTTCATGTCAATCAGCAAAAAACTGATGCCGGTTTGTGGCTTGCCCTCGTTGCTGGTGCGCACCAGGCAAAAAATCCACTCACCGTATTGGCCCAGCGTAGTCCAGGTTTTCTGGCCATTCACCAGATAGGTGTTGCCTTGGCGCTCAGCCTTGCATTTCACCGATGCCAGGTCCGAGCCTGAGCCGGGTTCGCTGTAGCCCTGGCTCCACCACACATCCCCACTGGCAATGCCTGGCAAAAACCGTTTCTGTTGCTCGGCAGTACCAAACGCCATGATCACCGGGGCCACCATCACCGGGCCGAAGGGCACCACCCGAGGCGCACCGGCCAAGGCGCATTCTTCCTCGAACAGGTGCTTTTGCACCGAATTCCAGCCCGGGCCACCAAACTCCTTGGGCCAGGCATGGCCCAGCCAGCCTTTTTTGCCGAGAATCTTGGCCCAACGCTGCATGTCGTCACGCGTAAGGTGCAGCGCGTTGTGAACTTTGTGCGAGATATCCCCGGGGAGGTTTTCTCGCACCCAGGTGCGAATGGTCTCGCGAAACTGTTGTTCTTCAGGGGTAAAGGCCAAATCCATAACAGGGTCTCCAGTTAACTTTTGCCGTTTTTAGCACGATCGTTCGTTTATTCCTGTCCAGGCGGCGACACACCCAGCTCGGAACACAACATTTGCACCGTCTGGCGCAACTGTGCAACCTCGTTTTCAAGCGCAGCCACCCGCTCGGCCAATGGCCCTGTGGCTTCGCCAGCCACGGAACTGCGCTGCAGCACCAGGGCGTTTTCATCTACCGGACCGTTCAGCAGGTGGGCCCAGCGCTGTTCACGGGCGCCTGGAGCGCGCGTGAGCTTGACCACCAAAGCGCCACCTTTTTCTTCCGACCGGTCCTGCATTTCTTCCAGAAAGCCTTCGACCGAGGAAATGTCGGCAAATCGGTACCAACGTTCGGCGTTCAGTCTCAATTCCCCAGCGGTTTGGGGTCCCCGTAGCATCAGCAAACCCAACAACACTGCGGATTGCTCCGGCACGCCAATTCCGCGCTGGAAGTTGTGCTCGAAGCGGGCGACCCGGCTGCCACTGGTTTCACGCACCAGATTGAGGGGCTTGAGGTTGTCCAGCGCAGTCGCGATCTCGGCTTCGGTCAGGTTCATGAAGGGCTCGCGACTGCTCTTCTGGTTGCAGCCCAGCATCAGGGTGTTGAGCGACAGCGGATAGCTGTCGGGCACGGTGCGCGCTTTTTCCATGAGTGTGCCCAGCACCCGTGCCTCTGCGGCGGAAAGGGCGATTGGTGTCGGCGGTTGGGTGGAGGGCAGGGTAGGCATCAGCAATTACTGTCGTTGTGAGATGGCACCATTATCGATTGGCCGTGGGGTTGCATCGGGTAGAGTCAGCAGGTCGTAGCTTGCAATAAGGAGTTCGGGATGGGGCAGTTGCATACCGCTGGCAATACATTGACGTGGAGCCGAGTTTTCGTGATGGCATGGGTCGCCCTCGTGAGCGCCTGCGGTGGTGGTGGTAGTCCGGCAGTGCCTGAAGAGCCGATCGTCGCGACCGTTGGTCCCGGTGAATTCAAAAGCGCGACGCTTGCAAGGGAATTTTCCCTGGATGCACTTGCGGCGGCCGTGCGTGATGGGGGCGAGGCCTGGAAGTTCGTCAACCCCAAGTACGCCGTCACTTCGTACCGGCTCGAATACCTGACTGTGGATGGCAAAGGGCAACAGGTGCTGGCTTCGGCATTGGTCAATGTTCCCAACAAAGGCAATGGCGCGTCCAGCCCGGTGTTGAGCTACCAGCATGGAACGATGACGATGGATGCCGAGGCGCCCACCAATCGCATCGTGGCCACCGAGGCGTCCGTGCTGCTTGCCTCCACAGGCTATATCGTATTGGCTCCTGACTACGTGGGGTATGGGGCATCGAAGGGCCAACCGCACCCTTACCTCCTGGCGGCACCGTCGGCGTCGGTGGTGAATGATTTGTTGACTGCTGCCAAGTACTGGCGGCAAACGCGGGGCATTCGGGATAACCGGCAGCTTTTCTTGGTGGGCTATTCCGAGGGTGCCTACGTGTCCATGGCGGCCGCCAGGGCCCTGGAGGCTACAGCCAATCCGTTCAATCAGCAGTTGGCACTGTCGGTCCTGGGCGGCGGCCCCTACCACGTGGGGGTGACGCTGGATGAACTGTTGAAGAAAATTCGTAGCGAGAACGCATTGTTGGGAGCGCTGATCAACCCGGGCCTACTCCGGTACCTTGGCAGTAGCGTGCAGGCGTCAGTGCGCAATGAACTGGTGCGCCAGTTGCTGGGACCTGGTTCCGATGTGGTGCTAGACGCAACGGTGCTGGACAACTTTTTGGCCGATGATGCTGCGGCCCTCGAGCGCCAAAGCAACGTGCACGACTGGAAGCCGTCGCGCCCATTGCGTCTTTTTCATGGAAAAGATGATCAGCTTGTTGCATACCGCAGTTCGCTGGTCACGTCGCAAGCGATGCAGAGCCGCGGCGCGGGGGGTCTGGTGAGCCTGACCGATTGCGCTGCGCAGCCGCCATCGCATTTGGGCTGCGTGCCCGGTTTCTTCGGGTTTGCCGTGGCCGAACTGCAAACCGTTGCCAAGGACTTGTGAGCATGAAAAGTATCGTTATCCTGATTTCGGGCGGTGGCTCCAATATGGCGGCCATCGTGAGAACAGCCGAACGCGACGGCTGGCAGGGCCGCTACGGGGCCAAGGTGGCCGCGGTCATCAGCAACAAGGCAGACGCCAAAGGGCTCGCGTTTGCGCGTCAACAGGGCATCGCAACCGAGGTGCTCGATCACAAGGCATTTGTGTCGCGAGATGCGTTTGACGCAGCCCTGATGGCGTTGATTGACCGCTTTGGCAACCCGAGTGCACCGGTGCTGCTGGTATTGGCCGGCTTTATGCGTATCCTGACGCCCGCATTCGTGCAGCACTATGCAGGGCGTTTGCTCAACATTCATCCGTCGCTGCTGCCCGCATTTCCCGGGTTGCATACGCACCAGCGCGCCATTGAGGCTGGCTGCAAGTTCGCTGGCGCCACGGTGCACCTGGTCACCGCAGAACTGGACCACGGCCCCATCCTGGCGCAGGCAGTGGTGCCGGTGTTACCGGGTGATACGGCCGACGCATTGGCGGCGCGGGTGCTGACGCAAGAACATTTGATTTATCCCGGCGCCATTGCGGACTTGCTATCGAAAAAGTAGCTTCCCACGCTTACTGGACGGGCGTGAGAGGAACTTTCTACACTTTTGCAAATCGGCACTGCCGGATTCCGTCAACCACCACCTCTTCGCTAAACATAGCCGCCGGGCGGACCCATAGGCCACCTTCGCCATAGAGCGCACGGTACAAGGTCATCGGCTCCAGGGTTTCACTGTGGCGCGCGGTATCGATCACTTCGTAGAGATGGCCCTTGTAATGGCGGTACTGGCCGGGTGGGGTGATCACCAAGGGGGGGAGGGTGTGTTTGCTGCGCATGGGACAATCCTAGACTATGCACCCAAAAGCCCTTCTCGACGCCTGCGCGGAACTGGTCCGCCTCGCCCTCAAATTTGACCATCCAGCCGACGCGATCGTTTCCAAATTTTTCCGCGACAACCGTGGCTTGGGGCCGCGCGAGCGTGCCACCATGGCCGAGACGGTCTACACCGTGCTGCGCAAGAAATTGCTGTTCGACCATCTGGCGCCTTCGGGCAGCGGCCCCAAGGAGCGGCGTCTGGCCATTCTCGGCTTCTATGGCCCCGGTGATTTCCTGCGCAGTGCCCTGACTGACCAGGAAAAGAACTGGCTGGACCAATGCGAGAAGGTCAGTCCCGATGATTTGATGGAACGCCATCGGCACAACTTGCCCGAATGGCTGGTGCAGCCGCTCAAGGAGCAGTTGGGGGCTGAATTCTGGGCGCTGGCCGAGAGTCTCAATTTGGGGGCCGGGCTCGATTTGCGGGTCAACACCTTCAAAGCCAAACGCGTCGACGTGCAGAAGGCGTTGGCCGCATCCGGCATCAAGGCGGTCAATACGCCATACTCCCCCTGGGGTTTGCGGATCGCGGGCAAGCCGGCGCTCAACAAGCACGAGGCGTTTGTGCGGGGTGACTTTGAGGTGCAGGACGAAGGCTCGCAGTTACTTTCCATGCTGCTGGACGCCAAGCGCGGCGAAATGGTGGTGGACTTTTGCGCTGGAGCAGGTGGCAAGACGCTGGCCATTGGCGCGGCCATGCGCAGCACGGGGCGCTTGTACGCTTTTGATACCTCGGCGCACCGGCTCGATGCTTTCAAGTCGCGCCTGAAGCGCAGCGGTTTGTCCAACGTGCATCCGGCGGCCATTGCCCACGAACGCGATGACCGGGTCAAGCGGCTGACGGGCAAGATCGACCGGGTGCTGGTGGATGCCCCATGTACGGGCTTGGGGACATTGCGGCGCAATCCAGATCTGAAATGGCGCCAGAACCTGCAAGCGGTCGAAGAAATGGCAGTGAAGCAGGCGGCTATTCTGCAAAGTGCGTCACGTCTGGTGAAATCGGGCGGGCGCCTGGTGTACGCCACCTGCAGCGTCTTGCCACAAGAAAACGAAGCGATTGCACAAGCGTTTGCACTGGCGAACCCGGATTTTGAGGCGATGCCTGCGAGTGCTGTTCTGACGGCGCTCAAAGTGGATAATGCACCGAGTTTGTGCAGCGGTGGCGACGACGGCGGCGCCTTTTTGCGGTTGTGGCCGCACCGGCACGCGACCGACGGTTTCTTTGCCGCGGTGTGGCAACGCAAGTAGTCTTTTGATCTGAATGATGGGATGGACGATGGCTTTACCTGATTGGGCAGTGCTGAACGCAGCGTTGGAGTGGTTGGCCCACGGCCTGTGGGACCTGAGCGGGTGGCAGATGGTGCTGTTTACGCTGGCGGTGACCCACATCACCATGATCAGCGTCACCGTATTTCTGCACCGCCACCAGGCGCATCGAGCGTTGGATTTGCACCCGGTGGCGTCGCATTTCTTTCGTTTCTGGTTGTGGCTGACCACGGGGCAAGTGACCAAGGAGTGGGCGTCCATTCACCGCAAGCACCACGCCAAGTGCGAGCAGGCCGAGGATCCGCACAGCCCGCATGTCTATGGCATCAAAACCGTGTTGTTTCAGGGTGCCGAGTTGTACCGGGCTGAGTCGAAAAACCTGGAAACCATGGCGCGCTATGGGCACGGTACGCCCAACGACTGGCTGGAGCGCAACCTCTACAGCCGCTATTCCTGGCAAGGGGTGGGGCTCATGATGATCATCGACCTGACCCTGTTTGGCGCGGGTGGTCTGGCCGTGTGGGCGGTGCAAATGGCCTGGACCCCGATTACCGCTGCGGGCATCATCAACGGCGCAGCGCACTACTGGGGCTATCGCAACTTTGAAGCGCCCGACGCCAGCACCAACATCTCACCGTGGGGCATTCTGATCGCCGGTGAAGAGTTGCACAACAACCACCACACCTATCCCACATCGGCCAAATTGTCGGTGAAACCCTACGAGTTTGACATCGGCTGGCTGTACATCCGCCTGCTGCAAATGGCAGGGCTGGCCAAAGTGAAGAAGACACCCCCCAAGGCTGCGTACGGCGACGTGCGCCCGGTGGCGGATGAAAAAACCCTTGAAGCGTTGATTGCAAACCGGTATGAAATCATGGCGGCTTACGCCAAGGAGCTGCGTCGCGCAGCCCGTGCCGAGATCACTGCAATGAAGGCGCGCCACTCGGATGCGACCGTGCTCCAAGCAGCCAAGCGCTGGATCCACCGCGACGCCGAACGGGTGCCGGCGTCTGTCGTGCTGGAGCTTGCCAAGGCCCGGGCGGTATCACCCCTGCTCGACAAGATGGTGACCATGCGCGAGGAGTTGCGTCAGCTGTGGCTCGATACGTCGCTGTCGCGCGAGCAACTCACCCGTGATCTGCAAGCCTGGTGCCAACGCGCTGAGGCTAGCGGAATTGCGGTGCTGCAAGAGTTCTCGATGAAGCTGCGGGCGGCGCACGTTTAAGCCTGTTGTCCGCGCTTGAGTTGGGCCGGGCTATGCATTTTGCTCCGTGTCCCCCACCCGCTGCGCGGGTTGCTCCTTGACCTACGCAAAACGTATAGCCCAGCCCAACTCAAGGATGTGTGCGGTCCAACCGTTTGAATTGAATTGCTTCGCGCGCCAGCCACTCGAGCAGTTGGCAAGGCATCGGCCTTTTGCGTAGGTCAAGGAGGAGCTCGCGAAGCGGGCGGGGGACACGAAGCAAAAGGTCTATGCCTTGCCAGCGGCTGGCGAGATAAATGAAAGCTCAGACGCAAAAAAGCCCGCTAAAGAGCGGGCCATCTGCAAAGAAGAACCTGAAGGATTACTTCAGTTTCATTTCCTTGT
>CAJBVC010000250.1 GCA_903958915.1 uncultured beta proteobacterium | reverse complement strand
CCACGGAGACCCCATGAGACTGGCCTTGATGTCCGATATTCATGCCAACATACAGGCACTGGACGCCTGCATGTTGCACGCACGGGCACAGCAAGCCCAGCGCTTCGCATTTCTGGGTGACCTGGTCGGCTACGGGGCAGATCCGGCAGCGGTCGTGGACCGGGTGAAACTGCTCACGGAAGAAGGAGCGGTGGTACTCAAGGGAAACCACGATGCCATGGCGGTCCACCCCCCTCCAGAGGTCAAGACCGTGGGCGACAGCACGGCGAAATGGACACACGACCACCTCAGCCCGGAACAGCGCACCTGGCTCGACCTGTTGCCCATGACAATGTTGCTGGGCAACGTGCTGCTGGTACACGCCAGCGCCGACCAGCCGGAACGATGGCGCTATGTCTACGACCAGCGTGCCGCCACCGCCAGCCTGGATGCAGCAGCGGCCGACCCTGAAGTGCGATACGTATTTGGCGGGCATGTGCACATGCAAACTCTGTATTACCGAGGTTCCGGCCACGCCCTGATGCCATTTACGCCGCAGCCGGGGGTAGCCGTTCCGGTACCACGCCACCGGCAATGGCTGGGCACCATTGGCTCGGTCGGTCAGCCGCGCGATGGCAAGCCGCTGGCCATGTACGCGCTGCTGGACACGGAGCGCTCGCAGCTGACTTTTCACCGGGTACCCTACGATCACCACAGTGCTGCCATGGCGATTCGCCGTGCCGGTTTGCCCGCCTATTTTGCAGACCGGCTGGAGAGTGGTCGATGAAATTGCTGGAATCCGGCGCCCATCTGGACGGCTTTGCCATCGAGGAGTGCATCCACTCAGGCGGCATGGCCCACGTTTACCGGGTGCACTACGCCGATGGCCAGCCCGATCCGGGCTTTGACATGGCCATGAAGGTGCCACGCATGACCGCTGGCGATGGCGCAGAGAACATTGTCAGTTTCGAGGTCGAATGCCAGATCATGCAGACGCTGCATGGCAGCCACGTACCGCGCTTCGTGGCAGCGGGCGACTTGCAGCGGGTACCCTACCTGGTGATGGAATACATCCAGGGCCAGACGCTGGACCACTGGCTCGAAGCAGAGACGCGGCCCACCGTCGACGAGATCGCCAGGCTAGGCGCTGCCATGGCCCGCGCAGCGCACGCGCTGCACCAGCAAAACACCGTGCATCTGGACCTCAAGCCTGCCAACGTGCTGTTTCGCCCGAACGGTAGCGCTGTGATGCTGGACTTCGGCCTGTCGTGCCACGCGCACTACCCGGACTTGCTGGCCGAACAGTTGCGCAAAGCGGTGGGTTCGCCTACCTGGATTGCGCCGGAGCAGGTGGTGGGTGTGCGGGGCGACCCGCGCAGCGATGTCTTTGCCATCGGCGTCATGCTCTACGAACTGTGCACCGGCGAGTTGCCATTCGGCTCCCCCCAAACCGCCGCCGGTCTGCGCCAGCGCCTGTGGATGGACCCGACGCCGCCGCGCAAGATCAATCCCGATGTTCCGCCCTGGTTTCAGGAGGTGGTGCTGCGTTGCCTGGAGCCCGAGGCGGCACAACGCTATTCCTCCGCGGCCTTGTTGGCGTTTGACCTCACCCACCCGACCCAGGTGCTTATTACCGAACGTGGTCTCAACACCAAGGGCACCAAGTTTCGGACCCACTTCAAGCGCTGGCTCAAGGCTGCCGGCATGCACTACCAACCCAGCCCGCTGCCCGCGCAACAGGCCGATGAAGTGCCTATCGTGATGGTGGCCGTGCCCCACAAGGACGTGACGGACGCAACGCTGTACTCGCTGCGCCAGGCAGTGGCGCGCTCGCTGGGAACCCGGCCGGGCGCCCGGTTGGCCTGTGTCACGGTCATCTCCAGCAGCCAGACCAGCACATCCGACGATGCAAAGAGCGAAACCAGTGTGCACCGGCGCTACCTGACCGATCTGCGTCAATGGGCGCAGCCGCTGGACCACCCGGGGCACCAGACGTCCTACCACGTACTGGAGTCGGGTGATGTGGCGCAGGCATTGCTGAGCTACGCCCGCGGCAACGACGTCAGCGTGATCGTGATGGGTGCCGCTACCCACGGCCTCAAGACACAGCGCTTTGTGGCCACGGTACCGATCAAGGTAGCCATGGATGCGCCCTGCACCATCATTCTGGTCAAACAGGCATTGCCGTTCGAGCAACTCGGCGCAGCAAGTGACAACGAGCGCAGCGGCACAGACTATTCCGACTCAGACTCCGACGTGGCTTCCCGCTTTGGCGACGACCTCGGGCCATTGGGCTAAATGGAGCACGCATCGAGTCGCCATCCATTTGACGCGCTCACGCCCGACGTGGTGCTCGATGCGCTCGACAGCGTGGGCCTGCGCGGCGACGGGCGACTCACCGCGCTGTCCTCGTACGAAAACCGTGTCTACCAGGTGCAACTGGAAGACGGCAGCTCGGTGGTGGCCAAGTTCTACCGGCCAGAGCGCTGGAGCGACGCGCAGATTCTGGAGGAACATGGTTTTTCCGCCGAACTGATGGCCGCAGAAATCCCCGTGATCGGACCCTTGTCACTGCAAGGGCAACTAGACGCCGGGCCGCCCCAAGGCGAGTTCGCCCCCCTGGGGGGCAGCGACCCGCGCAGCGGCGGAGCGTGGGGGCCATGTACCTTGAACCAGTTTGGTGGTTTCGGTTTTAGCGTAAGCCCGCGACGTGGCGGACGCGCACCGGAACTCGACGACGCTGAAGTACTGGAGTGGATAGGCCGTTTTCTGGCACGCATCCATACCGTGGGTGCAGCACGTCCGTTTGCCCACCGGCCCGCATTGAATG